>NZ_CALVHE010000003.1 GCF_944327235.1 uncultured Desulfovibrio sp. | reverse complement strand
CCCATGGCCTTTCTGGCCGCCGAGGACGACAATTTCTATACGCATCCCGGCATCGACATCGTGGCCATCATCCGCGCTGCCCTCCACAATCTCCAGCACGGCGGCACGGGACAGGGCGGCAGCACCATCACGCAGCAGATCATCAAGCAGCTCCTGCTGACCTCGGAGCGCAGCTACACCCGCAAGATCAAGGAGGCCATCCTTGCCTACCGGCTGGAAAACAGCCTCAGCAAGGACGAGATCCTGCTGACCTACCTCAACTATATCTATCTGGGCCAACACTCCTACGGCGTGGAAGCGGCGGCACGCACCTACTTCGGCAAGCACGCGTCCGACCTGACGCTGGCCGAATGCGCCGTCATCGCCGGATTGCCGCAGGCCCCGAGCAAGTACAACCCCTTCCGCCGTCCCGAATCCGCACAGGCCCGGCAGCGCTATGTGCTGGAGCGTATGCGGACGCTGCAATGGATCAGCGAGGAAGAATACCAGAACGCCTGCAACGAGCCTCTCGTCTACTGGAGTATGCCCGACGGACGCGGCGGCGCTGCCGACTGGTATCTGGAAGAAGCGCGCCGCCTGCTCATCGAATTTTTCACCGAACAGAACCTGCGCGCGCTCGGCATCGATACGCCGCGTTACGGCGAGGACTACGTCTATGAGGCGGGCCTGACCGTCCAGACCGCCATGGACCCCGTACAGCAGGAAGCGGCGGGCGCGGCCCTGCGTCGCGGCCTGGAAGAGCTGGACAAGCGGCAGGGCTGGCGCGGACCGGTCACCCATCTTTCCAGCAATGACCAGCGGGAGTTCCTGGAAAAGAGCGACTTTGGCCCGGACAATCTGCTGGGCGGCTCCTGGGCCAGAGCGCTGGTCACCAAGGTCGAACAGCAGCGGGTGGAAGTGGCCTTCGGCAAGGGCTATGTGGGCGTCATCCCGCTGGCCAACATGAGCTGGGCCCGTACGCCCAATCCTAAAGTGGCGGGCATGTACGCGCCGGCCATCAAGGACGCCCGTCCCGTGGTGACTCCCGGCGATGTCATCTGGGTGTCCGCCGCTGAAGAAAAGGTGACCAAGACCGATCCCAAGACCAAGAAGAAGCGTACCGAGACCGTCCCGTACGATTCCGAACGCGTACGCCCCGGCACGGCCATCCCCCTGCTGTTGCAGCAGGTGCCGGAAGTGCAGGGGGCGCTGGCCTCCATCGAACCGCAGAGCGGGGACGTGGTGGCGCTCATCGGCGGATACCAGTTCGGCAACAGCCACTTCAACCGGGCAACGCAGGCCCGGCGTCAGCCCGGTTCCAGCTTCAAGCCCATCGTCTACTCCGCGGCGCTGGACTTCGGCTTCACGCCGACCTCCGAAGTGCTGGACGGCCCCTTCGTCTACGTGAACCCCTATACCAACGAAATTTGGCGGCCGTCCAACTACGAACACAATTTCAAGGGCGTCATGCCCCTGCACAGGGCGCTGGCGCTCTCGCGCAATACGACGACCGTCCGCGTGGCCCACACCATCGGCATCGAAAACGTCATCATGCGCGCCAAGGCCCTCGGTCTGGAACCCAATTTCCCGGCGGAGCTGGCCATCTGTCTGGGCGCGGTGGACGTGACGCCGCTCAACCTCACGCAGGCCTACGCCGCCTTTGCCAACAACGGTCTGGGCGTACGCCCGCGCATCATCACCTCCATCCGCGACAGCAAGGGACGCGAGCTCTACCGGCAGGACCCCGAACACTGGCAGGCCGTCAGTCCGCAGAATGCTTTCCAGATGGCGACCCTGCTCAAGGAAGTGGTCAACGCCGGTACCGGCAGCCGTGCCCGCGTTGACGGCCATACCAATATCGCGGGCAAGACCGGCACGACCAACGAGGAACGGGATACCTGGTTCGTGGGCTTCTCGCCCTATCTGGCTACCGGCGTCTATGTGGGCTTCGACCAGGTACGTTCGCTGGGCCGCCTCGAACAGGGCGGGCGCACGGCGGCCCCCATATTCCGTTACTACCGGACAGCTGTGGAGGACCTCTACAAGGATCAGCCGCAGGAATTCGCCATGCCTCCAGGCATCACCATGTCCGGCGGGCTGGCTTTCCAGGGGGAACCGGTGCCGGGCCTTTCGGCTCTTGACGGCGGCGACGGCACGACCGACACCTCCGACGGCGGAGAGGCCCTCATGCGCCAGATGTTCTAGGGGCTGTTAACACTATTAGCTGTTTGTTTTGGGGGAAGGGGAACCCCTCGCTCTGCTGTCGATGCCCGTAGCTTCCTGCGTCGCAACGGGCACGGCCCTACGGGCCGCCTTTCGGTCGCGCTCTGCTGTCGATGCCCGTAGCTTCCTGCGTCGCAACGGGCACGGCCCTACGGGCCGCCTTTCGGTCGCGCTCTGCTGTCGATGCCCGTAGCTTCCTGCGTCGCAACGGGCACGGCCCTGCGGTCGCCGTCGGGTCGCTACCGGGGCGCGGCGGAGTCCCCCTTTCCCATGCTCTGAATCCCCTTCAACGCCCCCGCAAAGGACGGAAAATGATCCCCTACGGCTCTCTTGTGGTATACCTGACCCCAACAGGCAAGCGCTACATCAAACGACTGGAAGAAGGCAACGACTGGCACAGCAACGACGGCGTGCTGACCGCGGCGCAGGTACATGAGCTGCATTTCGGCGGCGAGGCCCGCACCTCGCTGGATGTCCCCATCCGCGTGCTGGAAGCCACGCTCTTTGACCGCCTGCAGGGCCTCAAGCGCCAGACGCAAGTCATCTATGCCAAGGACATCGCCTATATCGCCCTGCGGCTGGGAGCCGGTCCCGGCCGTACCATCATCGAGGCGGGCTGCGGCTCCGGCGGCATGACCTGCGGGCTTTCCTGGTTCTGCGGTCCCACCGGCCGGGTCGTCAGTCATGAGGCCCGTGAGGAGTTCGCCAAGCTTGCCCGCCGCAATCTGGACTGGGCCGGACTGGGCGACAATGTGACCATCCATCACCGCGACATCGCTGACGGCTTTTGCGTGGACAATGCGGACGCCCTCTTCCTCGATGTCCGGACGCCCTGGGAATATCTCGACCATGCCCTGCGCGCCGTGCGCCCGGGGGGCATGTTCGGTTTTCTCCTGCCGACGGTGGATCAGGTCAGCAAGCTTCTGCTCGGCATCGAGCAGCGCCCCTTTGCCGAGGTGGAGGTCTGCGAGATCCTCGTCAGACGCTGGAAGCCGGTAGCCGACCGTCTGCGACCCGAGGACCGCATGACGGCCCACACGGGCTTTCTGGTCTTCTGCCGCCAGCAGGAACGCAGCGAAGCCTTTGAGACCTTCGTGCCGCTGGGGACCCGCCAGCGCAAGCAGGAAGCGGCGCGGCAGGCCCGGCTGGCCGAGGCGGGCGTGGACCCGTACGCTGACGAATAGCGCAGTAAAGGGAGAGACATCCCATGAATCCGTGGTTGACGCTCATCGGCGCGGGCCTGCTCGAGATCGGCTGGCCGCTGGGCTTCAAGCTGGCCCAGCAGCCCGCATGGCGCATACCGGGGTTGATCTTCGCCGTCATCAGCATGGCACTCAGCGGCTACCTGCTGTTCCTGGCGCAGCGTCATATCCCGCTGGGGACGGCCTACGTGGTCTGGACCGGCATGGGTGCTGTGGGGACGTTCGCCATAGGCGCGATCTTCTTTGGCGACCCGCTGCATCTGGCTCGCGTGCTGGGGGTGGCGCTGATCATCGCCGGCGTGCTCATCCTCAAGCTGGCTTCGTAGTCATCATGGACGCCTGCCGGATCCCTCCGACCGCCATACCTCCCCAAGGACTTGCCAAACGGCCATAAAGAATTATTCTCGATTAGACATAACAACATCTGCGCCCTGTGCGCCAGAATAAGGAGCATCTATGCTGACCAGCGCCCGCAATGTTTTTCCGGTCACGGTGACCGCCGTCCACGGCGGGGCCGTCAATGATGAGATCGTCCTGAGCATGGAAGGCGGTCAGGAAGTGGTGGCCTCCATCACTCAGGCCAGCACCAAACGTCTCGGGCTTGCCGCCGGCAAGAAAGCGCTTGCCCTCATCAAGGCCAGCTTCGTCATCCTGCTGGAAGACGCCGAAGACTGGCTGCTTTCCACCCGCAACCAGTTCAGCGGTACCGTCAAGGCCGTGCGTCCCGGCGCGGTCAACACGGAAGTGGATATGGAATTGCCCAGCGGTCAGACGCTCTGCGCCATCGTGACGGTCGCCAGCGCAGAAAAGCTCAAGCTGGCTCCCGGCTCCCGGGTGACGGCCGCGGTCAAGGCCTCCAACGTCATCCTTGCCGTGCAGAAATAACCTTGTTCGCATCGTGGATGCCGAACAGCCCCCAGCGGACGGTCCGGCATCCCGTCAGGAGGAAAGATGTCGATCTGTCATATCCTGCATTTCAGCCCCACGGGCGGCGTGGAGCGTGTGGCACGCCTGGTGGGCGACGTTGTGGCGCAGACGCTGGGCATGGACGCCGTCGCCTGCGATCTGGCCGCCCCACATGTCGTCTGGCCTGAATTTGCCGCCGGTGATGTGGTCCTCCTGGCCGCGCCGGTCTACGGCGGACGCATACCGGGCTTCCTGGCCGAACGTCTTGAGGCGCTGCGTCCGCTCACCGACGGCAAGCAGCTCCCGGCCATCGCGCTTGTCGTTTACGGCAACCGGGCCTTTGAGGATGCCCTGCTGGAACTGGCCGACAAGGCCACTGCCTGCGGTCTGCTGGTCATGGCCGGCATGTCCGCCGTTGCCGAGCACAGCATGTGCCGCAGCGTGGCGGCAGGCCGTCCAGATGCGGAAGATGCCGTAGCCCTGCGCGATCTCGGCCGTCAGGCCGCCGAGCACCTCCGCGCGGCTCCCGTGTCCGCGCCGCACCTGCCCGGCCAACGGCCCTACCGGCAATGGCAGGCCATGCAGATAGCCCCCACCGCTTCCGTGACCTGTACGTCCTGTGGCCTCTGCGCCGCCCGTTGCCCCGCGCAGGCCATCGATCCGGCCCAGCCGCAGACGAGCGACCGGGAGCGCTGCATCCTCTGTATGCGCTGCGTCAAGATCTGTCCGGCCCGCGCCCGCGCGCTGCCCGCGCCCGTCATGGCGCTGCTGGCCGAAAAACTGGGACCCTGTCTGGAACGGCGGGACACGCCCGCACTCTATCTCTGATGCTGTCTGTCGAGGGCGGGGGACAATCTCCCGCCCCTCGACGTTTTTTGGATCATGGCGCCTTTGAAAAAAGGCAACATGTGAGGTGTCGGCACAGCGCCGCCCGGCCCAAGTCAAGCGGAAAAGGCGCTATGACTTGGCAGCTTCTTCCGCGGCCTTGAGTTCCGCGGCGGAGGGATGCGTGTAGTCGAGCACCGGGAAGTCCTCACCCAGACGGGCGCGGATGGCACGCAGCATCATGCCCTTGTTGGGGCAGGGGAAGCCGATGGGCGTTCCCTTGGTGATGCACGACGTGAGGGCCACGACTTCCGCCCCCCTGTCCTTCAACATCTGCGCCCGCGCCACGGCCCGCTTGCCGGGACAGCCGCCACAGGACACGAAGCCCACCACTTCACAGGTCCCTAAAGGCTCAAACGCCCCTTTCCCCTCTGCCGCATAGCAAAAATCCTTGGTACCGGGGCACAGGTCTTCCGTCTGCTGACACCGGATGATGCCGACTTTCTTTTTCATGACAGCTCCTTGTGGCTTTGCGTCAGGCGTCTGCCTTGCGGCGACACGCCGCTTTCATGCCGCTGGCCGAGCCACGACCGCGGGTGGCCGCACCTGACGCGGGATGTCCAGTCGCAAGGATAGTAGGCCCTCCGGCCTCGTGTGGCAAGCGGCTTTGTTCCTCTCGTCACATTCCTTTTTCACATGGGCGAAAACAGGCCACAGGACGACCATCCTTCCCTTTACGCCAAAGCTTTCGTTCTTTTAGTCACCTGTAACAGCTGCATATTTTTCGATTTTCCGCGCTTCACGAAAAAATTGTGAAAATTAACACAAAAACTTGACCTTTGCTTTTGTCGAGCCTAGGATTTTTTCCGTCAAGAGCTTTCACGTCAAGGAGGTTCCCATGTGGGACGAAAGCATGATGTATGATTCAGTAAGAGAGATCAGGACCAAAACCACCGCCTATCTCGGGGTGGGAGCCATAAACAAGATCGACGATATCTTTGCCGAATTCAAGGCTGAAGGCATCTCTGCCGTCTTGTGCGTGACGGGCGGCCACTCCTACAAGCTTTCCGGCGCGTGGGAGAAGGTAGAGGCCGCGGCAACCAAGCACGGCTTGCGGCTTTCCCTCTACAATAAGGTCACCCCCAATCCCACGACCGCCAGTGTGGACGAGGCGGCCGCACAGGGACGCGAGGCCGGAGCCGGTGCCGTGCTCTGTATCGGCGGCGGCAGCCCTATCGACTGCGGCAAGAGTGCGGCCATCCTGCTGGCCAATCCCGGTAAGACGGCGGAAGAACTTTACTGCTACAAATTCGCGCCGCGCACGGCCCTGCCCATCGTGGCCATCAATCTGACGCACGGGACCGGCAGCGAAGTGAACCGCTTTGCCGTGGCGACCATCACCCACCTGAACTACAAGCCCGCCATCGCCTACGACTGCATCTATCCGCGTTATGCCATCGACGACCCGGCGCTGATGAGCGGCCTTTCTCCCAATCAGACGCGCTATGTGTCCATCGACGCCGTGAACCATGTAGTGGAAGCGGCAACCACTACCTGCTCCAACCCCTTTGCCGTCATGCTGGCCGCGGAGACGGTACGCCTCGTCCACGCCAATCTGCCCCGCATCATTGCCCATCCCGACGATCTCCGGGCACGGTACGATCTGGCCTACGCGGCCATGATGGCCGGGACCGCGTTCGACAACGGCATGTTGCACCTGACCCATGCGCTGGAACACCCCCTCAGTGCCCTGAAACCGACACTGGCTCACGGGCTGGGGCTGGCCATGCTGCTGCCCGCCGTCGTCGAGGAGTGCTACCCCGCACGGCCGCAGGTCATGGCCCATATCCTCAAGCCCATCGTGCCCGGCCTTTCCGGTATGCCGGACGAAGCGCCCAAGGTGGCGCGTGCTGTGGAGCAATGGCTGTTCGGCCTCGGCGTGACGGAAAAGCTCACGTCCGTGGGCTTTACGGAAACGGATGTGGAGACGCTTTGCGATCTGGTGGAACAGACCCCGTCCCTGGGTCTGCTCGTCTCGCTTGCGCCGGTGGAAGGTAATCGCGAGTGCATTGCCCGCATCTACCGCAATTCGCTCGTGCCCATGCGCTAGGCGAGGCGGAGGAACAGCGCCACCCGGCCAAAACCAAACGGAAAAACCGCGTTTTTTCCGCGAAACAACAGGCCGTATGGTTTGAAACGCAAAGCGTTTCAAACGGAAAATGCGCTGGACCGACAGTCTGATCCGGAGAGGGGCTCCACGTGCTCACCGGAGAGCTCTTCTCCCGCCAGATGGAGAGCACAGGCGAATAGAGCAATTCCACATTGAAAATGTGGATTGCTCTGGTAGTCGCGAGAGCGACTACCCACAACTGAACACACGGAAAAGGCACGCTTTTTCCGTAGTGTGAGGGCAGCGCCAGCATTGAAATTGGACACGATTTCAATGCGAATCCGCTCCAGGCCCACGGGCGGCGCGTGATGGGATCCGCCGCTGTCCCCTATTCCCGCTGCATCCCCCAAGCCGGCGTCTGTCTCCTCCAGATGCCGGCGGGCCCCGCCCGGCATATACGTCCGGACGGGGCCCTGTGTTTGCGGAACGCTATGCATGAAGGACGTAAATCCCCCTTCTCTCCCCCTTTGCCAAAGCGCGCCGGGGAGGGGATGGGGGGCGTGGGGGGAAGGGGGACCCCACCCGCGCGAGGCGGGGGGTCCCCCTTCCCCCCACAATACCCCACGCAAAGCGTCAACAGACGCTAATGGCCGGTAATGGCGTATTTCTTGAGCTTGTACTGCAGGAGGCTTTTGGAGATGCCGAGCAGCTCGGCGGCCTTGACCTGCACAAGATCTGCCCGCACCAGCGCGCGGCGGATGAGCGCGGCTTCGATCTTTTCCAGCGTGTCCGCCAGATCAAGCTGGACAGGCAATAAGTCCACCGCGCTCTTGAACTGGGCGTCTTCGTCCCGGATCTCCGCGGGCAGATTGTCCACCTCGATGACCGAGCCGGGCACCAGCACGATGCAGCTTTCCACCACATTCTCCAGCTGGCGGATATTGCCGGGCCATTCGTAACCGGTCAGATAGTTGAGGGCTTCCGTACTGAAGGTCTTGGGCGGCATGTTGTTGTCCGCCGCCACCTTTTCCACAAAATGGGCCACCAGCAGAGGGATGTCCTCCCGCCGCTCGCGCAGGGGCGGCAAGGGGATCTGCACCACATTGAGGCGGTAGTACAGGTCATCCCGGAACGTCCCGGCCTCCACCATGCTCGCCAGATCCTTGTTGGTGGCGGCCACCACGCGGATATCCACCTCCACCTCTTCGCTGCCGCCCACCCGCTCGAAGCGCCGTTCCTGCAGGACACGCAGGAGCTTGACCTGCAATTCCGGCGTGAGCTCCGCGATCTCGTCCAGAAAGAGCGTACCGCCGTCCGCCTGCTCAAAACGACCGCGCCGCATGGCCACAGCTCCGGTAAAGGATCCCTTTTCGTGCCCGAAAAGTTCGCTTTCCAGCACGCCGGGATTGAGCGCCATGCAATTGACGGAAACAAAGGGCTTTTCCTTGCGCGGGCTGGAATAATGGATGGCGCGGGCCACCAGTTCCTTGCCGGTCCCCGACTCGCCGGTGATGAGCACCGTGGCGCGGCTGGGGGCCGCCCTGTCCACCATGGCCAGCACATCCCGGATGGCCCGGCTGCGCCCCACGATCTTGTGCACGCCGTACCGGTCCTCCATGGCTTCCTGCAACAGACGGTACTGCCGATGGGTCCGGGCCAATTCCGTGGCGTTGTGCAGGGAGAGCAGCAGCTCGTCATTGGAGAAGGGCTTGGTGATGTAGTCGAACGCCCCGTACTTCATGACTTCCACGGCGCTCTCGATGGAACCGAACGCCGTCATGATCAGGACGGGGATGTAAGGCCAGCTCTTCTTGACCCGCTGCAGCACCTCCCGGCCGGAGACGCGCGGCATCTTCATGTCCGTCACCACCACGTCCACCTCGCTCTCCCCCAGAAAGGCCAGCGCGGTCTCCGGGTCGCTGATGGCGGTCACGGTATAGCCTTCATCCTCCAGCAGGGTCTGCAGCACCAGCAGATAATTCTTTTCGTCATCTATGATCAGGATATGCGATTTTTCGCTCATGCGTTCTCCTTGCTTGCCGCGCTGGCCGCTCCCTCACCGGATCCGTCCGGCGGACACGGCGCTGCCGGCAGGGCGACGGTGACCACCGCGCCCCCTTCTTCACCGTTGGCCAGATGGAGCTGCCCGCCGTGGCTGGCAATGATGGACTGCACGATGGGCAGTCCCAGCCCTGTCCCGTCATCCTTGGTGGTAAAGAAGGGATCGAGCAGATTGGGCAGGATGGCCTCGTCGATACCGGGACCGCTGTCGTGGAATTCGAGGACGATCTCCCCTTGCACATGCCGGGCGCTCACCCGCATGACCCCGGGGCCGTCCATGGCCTGCTGCCCATTGGTCAGGATGTTGTAAAAGGCGCGGTAGAGCAGATCCTTGTCGCCCAGGATGAGCAGGCCTTCAGGGGTCTGCCGTTCCAGCCGCACGCCGCAACGGTTCCACTCCCCTTCCAGAAAGGCCAGCGCCTGATCCAGCACCAGATTGACGTCCACCAGATCCTGCCGGGGCTGCCGGGGCCGGGCATAGTCCAGAAAATCGTTGACGGTCTGCGAAAGGCGCACGGATTCGTCATAAATGGCGTCAAGGATACGGCGGGTCCCCGCATCCGCCTTGTCCGTCCGGCGCTGCAAAAGCTCGGCGCTGGAGCGGATGATGCCCAACGGATTGCGGATCTCGTGGGCGATGCTGGCGATGACCCGCCCCATGCTGGCCAGCTTCTCATTGCTGTGCAATTCGTTTTCCAGCTGGCGATTGCGATTCATGCGCTCGGCCAGCACTCGCTCGGCCCGATGGATGAGCATGAGCAACAGCGCGAAGAGGATCACCGACGACAACAGACACATGACCACGATGATGCCCTGAAAGGCCAGCACCTGCTCGTAGTCGCCGGTAATGTCCTGCGTCAGTTCCAGCGCCCCCATGAGCGGCGGATCGCCGCCGGCCTCCAGCGCCTCGCCCCGCAGGGGACAAAGCAGGCGCAGGACGAACGTCCCGCGTTTCAGCGGGATGTTGAACGGTGCCTGCCAGTCGGGGATGGAGGAAATGATCTCCACCTGTGCCGGACCGCCGCGCAGGACCTCTTCCAGCCCTTCCGGAGCAAGCCCTGTGCGTCCCAGATCTTCCTTATTGGTGGAGAAGGCCACCAAACGGGAAAAATCATAGATCCGCAGCCGTTCCACCGGCAGACCGTGGATGACGGAGCCGACCACCTCGCTGAGATGCTCATACTGGGAGGACTGTCGCAGAGCGATGCGTCCGTGTGCAAGGATGGTGGGCAGGGCGAAACGCCGGAAGATCTGATGGTTGAGGTTGTCCGCCAGCAGACGGGCAAACTCCTCCTGCTTGGTCAGCAGGGTCTGACGCGCCGAGTTGGAGATAAAGAAGGACAAGCCCAGACTCGTCAGCAAAATGACCACGAGAGAGAGCCAGGAAAGTGTCCGCGCATAGCTGAGCGGCAGGTCCGCCGCCGGCGCTCCGGCGGTCTCGCGGGGTTCCGGCCGGGATCTTCCCAGCCATTCTCGAATGCTGCGCATAGCTTCTTGCCCCGCAAGACTCAAAACGGCTGACGATCGGCGCTCCGCGCCAGAAACTCCCGCATAGCCGCCGCATCCTCATCCAGTCCCGGCGCGCCGAGACGAGCGTTGGCCAGTCGCTTGCCCAGCTCCACCGCGGGCTGATCCAGCGGATCGATGCCGTTGAGCCAGCCCGTCAGCAGGGTGGCCCCTTCCAGAAGAGCCATCAACGCGCCCGCGGCCTGCGGCGTGGCTTCCGCCATGTGCAGATGCGTCAACGGCAGCCCGTTCCGGCACAAGGCCATGCGCGTGCCCAGCGCCTCGGCATCCAGCAGACAGCCGAAGGGGCGGCCCGCCAGCCAGCGCCAGCGTTCCGGCATGTCCGCCGAGAAGTGCGGCCCCTTTCCGTCCGCCTGACGCACAGCGACATCCGGACCGGTCAGGAAAAGACACGCCTTGTTGCGCGGCCCGTCAAGGAACATCTGATTGATGGAGTGCTGATCCGTCACCCCCACAGCAGGCAGCGGCTGACTGCCCGTGCCCGACTTGCCGAGACTTTCGGCCCAGAGCTGGGCGAACCACGCCCCGAAGGCCGCCCACTGCGGCAGGTAACAGAAAAAGATCAGCTGGTCATAGCCGCAGCCTTCCAGCTCATGCGCCCAGGCCGCCAGACGGAAGGCCGGGTGTCCGGTCAGCTCTCCGGCGCGAGCCGCCCGAATGAGGCTCTCTCCCTGTGCGGCAGCGCCGTCCAGCAACGCCTGCCAGTCGATGCCCAGAAAAGCGGCAGGCACGATCCCCACGGCGGACAAAGCCGAATACCGGCCCCCCAGATGATCCGGCACCTCCAGCGCGGGGAGGCCATACCGCTCTGCCTCTTCGCGCAGGAAGCCCTGCCGGTCGTCCGTCACGAGCAGCACATGCTCCCGCCACGCATCCCCCAGAGAGTCCCGCAACCAGTCCCGGACCAGCAGATACTGCGCCACGGTCTCAATGGTGCCGCCGGATTTGCTCACGCACACCACCTGCGTCTCGGCGGGGACAAGGCGGTCGAGCCAGCGGGCCAGGGTCGCTTCGCACACGTTGTCCGCTATCCAGAGACTGGGGCCGTCATGGCCCGGCTCGTCCTGCTGCGGCGCAAAAGCGCGTTGCAAGGCGCGCGCGCCCAGCGCCGAACCGCCGATGCCCAGCAGCAGCATATGCCGCCGGGCCTTCAGACGGGGCAGCAGGGGAGGCAGCTCGCGCTCCAGCCGCTGCCGGAACGGCAGGTCAAGAAAAGGCAAGTGCCCCTGCTCCACCTCGGCGGCAAGACGGGACGACAGCTCGGCAGCCCGAGCGCACGGCCGCCGCAGCATATCCTCCGTCAGCCGACCGGTCGTCGCGTGAGACCAGTCCAGATAATGTGTCATGTGCTCTTCTCCCCTGCTCTTCTCTCCGCAGCCCTTCCGACGGGACGCTCGCGCCCGCTGGCGCGGGAGATCCCGTCGTCAGTCGAAAAGACTCAGCGGTCTTGGAGCAAAAAAACGCTGCCGGACATCCCGGTATGTCTGGGGACGGACGCCGAAACGCCAGCGCCACAACGGACAGGCTTCGCGCGCGGCGCACTGGCGCACTTCCCGTCTGCCGCCCGCGCAGGCAAGGCATTGCCGCCGGATCTCACGCATGGCGCGCCGGGGCGCTTCCGGGCCGCACCACAGCTCCTGCGTGCCGGGCTGGGCCGCGGCCATGCGCCACGCCCACAACGGACAGGCCGTATCGGCGCACTCCCGCACGCCCTTGGGCGAATCCCCCTGACAATCAAGACAGAATCGTCTGATGGACGCGATGCTGCCGCCGCCTGCCATGCTTTTCCCTCATTCTTGCCGTCCCTCTGCGCCGGGATCAGCCGTCCCGGCGTCTCCCGGCCCGGACCGGCCTCAGAGCGCGGTATCCTGTCTGCCTCCTGGCAGCCTTCTCCGCAGGACGCCGCTGCCGGGAAACCATCGGCCCGCTTTCGACACGGCTGCGTCCGCTGTTTGCCCGGCTCCTGCCCTGCGAAAACGATCCCACGTCTCGCGGACGGCGTCCATATGCGTCCTGCCGCCGGGCAGTCTAGCCTGCGGCTCCGCAGCACTTCTTGTATTTCTTGCCGCTGCCGCAGGGACAGGGGTCATTGCGGCCGACCTTGGGCTCGACCCGACGGTAAGCCTGCGGGCGGCGCGCCTCGCCGTCCACATAGTACAGCCTGCCGTCCTTGCGGGCGAAGAAACTGCGTTCCCCGATCTGACGAGTCACGCCTTCCAACTCATAGTATGCGTAAAATTCGGCCACGTCGTAGAGCTCGCCCTGCGGGTCCGCGGGCACCTGTTCCTGACAGGGGCCCATATCCAGCCGCAGCCAGTGCACGCCGCGCGTCTGCTCCTCAAGCGTTTCGACGGAGAGATCCTCCCGGTGATCCGGATGGGTCGTTTCCACCACATAGGCAAAGTTGCCGAGCGCGTAAGCCGTATAGCGGGAGCGCACGAGACGTTCGGCCGTATCGGCCTGCTCCGTGCCGTCCAGACAAGGGCCGCAGCAGGCAGCCAGTTCGCGGCCGCTGCCGCAGGGACAAAGTTGGGACATGCCAGTATCCTTTGCTGAAGTAACCACAGAATCTTCCAGTTAGGCCATGTTAGCCCAGAGCGCCTCATCCCGCAAGCTGTCCGCTGCTACGGGCCGCGGACTGCCCATTTTGCCGACTTTACCTTGTTCAGGGCTGGTGCTAGGCTGTTATGTTCTTTTCCCACCCCAATACGTGACGCAGTCACGCCTAGCGCCGTATACCGCCGCCCCCAGCGTGGGGCCCGACGGTTGACAGAGGTAACCATGCCCTTTCGCCCGAATCGCCCACGTGACTTTTCCGGTCAGCAGCCTCAGGAAAAACTGCTCAGCCGAGACTTCATCCTGCTGTTCTGCATGTCCATGTGCTGCAACAGCTATCTGGCCGTATTCTATTGCTTCGAACAATGGCTGGAAGGCCTTGCCGTAAGCCCCAACTGGCGCGGCATCCTGCTTGCCAGTCTGGCCGCCATGGTGCTGCTGTTCCGTCCCGTGGCCAGCGTGGTCTTCCTCAAGCGCAACAAACTGCCGCCGCTGCTCTGTACCATCATCCTATCAAGCTGCGTCATGCTGGCCTACCCGCTGGTGCCTCACGATCATGTGGTCGGGATGGTCTGGACGCTGCGTATCGTGCAGGGCATCTCGCTGGCCGTCTATTCCTGCTGTGTGGTGGCCGTCATGGTGAGCTGCATCCCCAAGGGACAGAGCGCGCGCGGTTTCGCTCTCTTCTCCCTGACCACACTGCTGCCGTACTCCATCATCCCCGCCGTGGGCGAGCGCATCCTTCCTCTGCTGGGCGGCGAGCCCTATCTTTTTGCCGCCACGGCCATGCTGGGCATCCCCGCGCTGTGCATGTTGCTGCCGCTGGCCCCCAAACTGCGCGCCTCGGAGATCCCCCCCGCGGAAGCCGATCAGCTCACGGCCCGCAAGCTCATCCATGCGGCCAGTCATTCAGGGCTGGCTTTCATCTATCTCGGCTGTCTGACCTTCAGCATCATGGTGAGCCTTGCCATCTACTTCATCAAGGGGCTGTGCGTGGAGACCGGCGCGCGGCCGGAATGGTTCTTCCTTACCTATACCATCACCATGATCCTGATCCGCCTGTTCGGCGGACATCTGCTGGATACGCTGCCCCGCTACCGGGTGGTACCCATCTGCGCATTGACCCTCGTCTGCTGTCTGCTGGGCCTGGCCTGGGCGCCGCGCAGCCTGTTCTTCCTCTGCGCCTGCTTCTACGGCATCAGCCTTGGCCTGCTCTACCCGCTGCTGGCCGCCACCGTCTACGACCGCTCCACCCCGGAGACCCGCTCCATCAATTCCAACGTGATGATGCTGACCTTCGACGCCAGCGGCATGATCGGCCCCCTTCTGGGCGGCGCTGTGGTCAACGCGGGCTGGGGGTATCGCGGCGTGTTCAGCACGGCCGCGCTGCTCATCGCCGCCTGCGGCGCCAGCATGGTGCTGGACAGACTGCGTCTTGCCTGGTGGGAACACAAGGACAAGCGGCAGCGTCTCCGCTCCTGGGAACGCTGACGGAGTGCGGATGCCGCCAGCGTCCCGCAGGTCTGACGGGCCATCTCCCGATGGCAACAACAGACGATGGCGAGACGTCGGCGTGCACGATGTTTTCCGACGGCGCAACGCCCGTGAAACGCCAGCGCCGCGCAGGCAGATACCTCCCCGTTCAGGCATCAGGGGATTGCCTAAAGCCCAAAATGAGCGAAAAAGCCGCGTGCTCCCGCCAGACGACAAGCCATCTGGTTTGAAACGCAAAACCTTTCACCCTGAAAATACTTTCCATCGACTACAAATGACGGGCGGCGGGCTTTTGACAGCCCCCGCCTGTCCTGCTGTCGGCCCTTTCCCTGTACTGACCACGCGGACGGCACAGTCCCCGTCAGCCTTTTGGCATCCCACCAGTAAAACAATCCAATACACTTATTTTATTTGCTTTATAGAGTTTGGCCCTCATCTTGCATTTAAAGTGGCAACAAGATGGCACGCTACATGTGCTCGAGGGAGGTGTCCATGTTTTTTCTGCTTGGTGGCAACAGTGAGAAAAAGGCCCGCAAGGCTGAACGGAAGCAGCATCGCAAGATGGGCGAGATGACGGATCGTGCGCGTGAGATCTTCATGGCCGGACGCTTCCCTGTGGTGACGACGGATGAAGTGGAAGGCCGCCGCATCGCCAAGGTGCTTGGTCTGGTCTGCTGCCGCGGCTTCGATTCGGAAGAAGCTTTCTTCGGCATGGCCTGCCGGGCCATGAACAAGGGAGCGCAGGCCATCGTGGGCTACAATGAAAACGTTGCCTTCCATCCCGACGGCAGCAAATATTTCTCCTGCTACGGCACGGCGGTCATGTTCGAATACGATCCCAACGATCGCGACGCCCTGCCGCTCATGTTGCAGCAGCGCTTCCGCACCCTGCAGGACGAAGGCCGCATGGACGAGGATATCCTCTAGGCCAGACTGGTACGAACATGCTGTCCGAAACATGCCTTTCGGACAGCATGATGTCAGAAAGCCCCCCAAAATCGTTTGCTGACGGATGTTTTTTGCGTCTGGTCTTTTTTGCTTGCCAAAAAATTTCTTTTGCGCTAGTTTATTTCCAAGGAGTGATAACGCCGCTCCCGGATCTTGATGTGGGCTCCGATTGGCGGAGCTGGGTTTCCCTCCCATTAAACGGCCCAACACATCGGAAAACCCCGCTTTGGCGGGGTTTTTTCCTGTTGTTTCCCCACCGATTTGCCCCCCCTACGCCCAGCGCCGCCCCTGTTCGGGGCAAGATGTATGGCCAGATCCGCCTTTTGCGCGGCGGCATCATGGTCTGGACCGCGTAGGACGGTAAACGCCCGCCGCACATCTTATACACCGTATTTCGCTAAATAAAAAAGAACCCAAGCCATATGCCTGCTTGCTCTTGGGAGCATTTTGTCTTTTCCAAAGACAAAATGCGAGGCGACAGTCCCGACCGGCCAAAATCAGGCGGCGGGATCAGGATAGGTGACGTGAGCCAGCGCCAATCCTTGCGGTGGCGCGGTAGGCGACGGCAGGGCCTGCCGATCGCAGGCGGTCAGGATGGCGGGGATAGCGTCAGGCATCAGCTTGCCAGTGCCGCAGGCGACCAGCAACCCGGCAATGTTCCTGACCATCTGCTTGAGGAAGCCGTTGGCTGTGATGCGCAAACGGATGCGCGGCAAGTGCGGCGGCAGGAATTCCTCGGCAGGGCATTCCGTCAGATCCCCTTCCAGTATCCGCCGCACTGTCCCTTCCAGAGGGGTGCCGGCATTTTGCAGACTGGCAAAGTCATGCTCGCCCAGCAGCATACGCAGCGCCTCGCGCATGGGCGGCAGGGACACAGGACCGCAGGCCCAGACATAGGGCGCAAGGCGTGGCGGCACAAAGGCGCGATCCTGCCAGAGGTCATACACATACGTCTTGTGCAGAGCATCCAACCGTGCATGGAAGCGCGGATGCGCCTCCTCTGCCGACAGCACGCGGATATCCGGGGGGAGCAGGCAGTTGAGCGCGTGCCGCCACGGCAGCCCGGCCCGACTGTCCGGCACGTCCACATGCGCCACCTGCCCGTGCGCATGTACGCCCGCATCCGTGCGACCCGAACCAAACAATCTCACCGGACAGGCGCAAAGGCGGCCAAGCGCCTTCTCACCTTCTCCCTGAATGGTGAGCGGGGCCTTGGCCGCCTCCTGGATCTGCCATCCGCTGTAACGACTGCCGTCATAAGCCAGCAGAAGCCGCAGGCGCATCGCTAGGGCGTCCTCATGCGGGTGATGATCTCCGTAAACTTGGCGGTCTTTTCCGGGTTGGTATAGGTCAGGATCTCGCCGGACTGCTTGGGAGCCATGCCGGAGAGGATGCGCACAGCCACGCGCTCATCCATATTTTCCAGCGCCTTGGCGGCCACGCGCGGCTTCATGTTGGCGTACATCTGGATAAGCGAGCGCACCTTCTGGTCCTCAAGGGAACGGGCATCGCGGATGAGCTCCTGCATACGCTTCTCGGCCCCTTCCAGCTCCTTGAGACGCTGGTCCATCTGCTGGCGCAGCACAAGCATATCCTGCTCCTGACGAGCCAAGTCCTGCGCCTTTTCGTTAGGATCGTCCGGCAGGGTCATGGGACGGATGGTCGGAGCCGGAGCGCGCGCCACGTCCGAAGAAGCCTGCGGCAGAGGCGGCAGATCCGCCGCATTGGCCCGCCGGGGTTCCGCCCGTCCCGACGCGATGTCCTCGCCACGGGGGATATTGGGAGGAATGGCCGGCGCTCCCGGCATGACGGTGGCGTTCTGCTGCGCTGCGGGCGCAAAGCTGGTATTGCCCACCCGGTCAGCCACGGAAGGCACCGGCATGTCCTGCGCCGCCGCATGGGCCGTCTTGACGCTGCCCAGCCGGGGGATGGGCAGATTGCTCAGGCCCAGCATGTCCATGATGCCTTCTTCCTTCGGACGCGCATTTCTGGCCAGCCCGGCTTCCAGCAAGGGCGGCTCGGCCAGCTGGGGAGCCCGAACGAAGGGGCTGTCCGCACTGGGGATGATGCCTCCCGCATCCTCCTGTGCCGCCGCGACGGATGTGGCCGTGGCGGCACTGTCGTCCAGACCGGAGGAGATGGTGGACGGACGCGCGGCGGGCCGGGCCTCGGCGGCCAGCCTGGCGGCTTCGGCCCCTTGCGGCTCCTTGCCCTTTTCCGGCGAACCTTCGGCGGTTTCGGCAGCCTTCTGCTTCGCCGCCGCGAGCGCCTCAGGTACGGCCTCTTCCGGGGCCGCGCCCGTATCCGCCTCCTCGGCGGAAGCGGTCAGCTCCTCTGCCTCGTCATCCGGCCGTATGTCCGCCTGAGCGACATCTCTGACGTCCTCGTGCACCTTGCCCCAGTCCACATCCAGCAGCAGCGCGCCGAAAAGGCAGAGCTTGAAGACGCACAACAGCGCCAGCAGGCGGTACAGCTTAAAAAGTCGGAGCCTTGTAACGGAGTGTGGCGATTTCGTCATTGAAGCGCTGCTCCTTCATGCGCTCATCGTGCATATAATGTTGCTTCTGGCGTTCCTTGAGCTTGTCGAGGATCTTGCGGTCCATCGCCCGCTGCGCCAGTATCCTGCGGGATTCTTCCACCATGTTTTCCGCAGCGCGAAGCTGCACCGCCGTGGCGGCCATGTCGGCCTTGAGCCCCTTGACGAAGTGCTCCAGCAGCCAGCGTTCTCCCGCGTTGCTCGGCGGATGGGTATACAGGCGTTCTTCCTGTTCCATCAGCTCCTTGCGGATGAGCTCCAACCGGGTGCGGAGCTCATTGCGCTGCTGTTCGGCCTTGGCCAGTCTGACCTTGGCCTCTTCTTCCAGCTGCTCGCGGTAATCGAGCACCTTCTGCATACTGAAATGAAAGGGCATGGGCGCCTTCTTTTTGACGGTATCAAAGCACGCCCATACCATATGCAAAATGCGTGCAAACTAGAACATTTTCCGTTTGAAACGTTTCACGCCCCAAACCACCCGGCCTGTCGCTGCGCGGAAAAACGCGGTTTTCCCCTTGTGCTGGGCCGGACGGAGCCATGCCACCGCCTCGCGTTTTTGCCTTTTTCCATGGCAAAACGCTCGGAACGCTATCCGCGACATACGCTTGCGGCGACTGCGATCGGACATCCCCTCTGTGACGGTCCTTCAACGCCCGGCGGACGTGAACGGCGCGGCATGATTGACCGGCCCGCATCCCTTGCCCGGCGCGTAACTCTTGCGCAACGCCAGATTGAGGTACTCCTGCGCATGTTTCACGGCCACCGGGAGCGGTTCGCCCTTGCCCAGCCCCGTGGCGATGGCGGCGGAAAGGGTGCAGCCGGTACCATGATTGTTCTCCGTCTCCACCTTGGGCTGCGGGAGCGTTTTGGGGGCCTCGCCCTTCACGAGCAGGCAGTCCGTCACCACGACGGAGCTTTCCATGTGCCCTCCCTTGATGAGGACGGCGCGGGCCCCCATGTCCAGCAGCTTCTCCCCCGCGGCAAAAGCGTCCTCGATGGACTGGATGGTCATGCCGGTCAGCGCTTCGGCTTCGGGGCGGTTGGGCGTCAGGAGCGTGCTCAGGGGGATCATCTCCTCCTTGAGCGCGGCAATGGCGTCCTCCTGCAGGAGGGGGCTGCCGCTCTGGCTGATGGAAACAGGGTCCACCACCAGCGGGAAAGCGACGTTACGCAGTTCGGCAGCCAGCGCACGGATGATCCCCGCCGAAAAGAGCATACCCGTCTTGGCGGCCGCCACGGGAAAACCTTCCAGCACGGTACGCAGCTGCAATACGGCGAATTCCGGCTCCGGGGCATGGATGCCCCGCACACCCAGCCCGTTCTGGGCCGTCAGCGCGGTGATGACGCTCATGCCGTAGCCGCCGAGGGCCATGATGGTCTTGAGATCGGCCTGTATGCCGGCCCCGCCGCCGGAGTCCGACCCGGCAATGGTAAGGATGTTCGGTGGCTGCAACATGGGCAAGACTCCTTTGTCTTCGGCGGCGCCGCCTGCTTTCGACGGCTCCCGCAGTATACTAAACGGAAAAAGGCGGGCTAACTATAGCCCGCCCGTTGTCGATGCGCAATCCCGCCGCAGGCGGAAACTAAACGCTGTCTATGTCCGGCGCGCCGGCAATGGGCTTGCGCGCCAGCGCAAGGAAAGCCGCCAGCGTCACCACCGCGCAGATGATGCCGATGGTGTCGGAGATGCCGATGGTCATGCCGAAGCCCATGTTCGGCTCGAAGCAGATGTAGGAGATGCAGACCGAGGTCATAAAGACCGCGGGCACGGTGCAGATCCAGTGCAGAAGGTGCTTGCGGTAGAGGTAGCCCGCCGCCGCCCAGAGCACGATGGCCGCCAGCGCCTGGTTGGCGAAACCGAAGTAGCGCCAGATGATGTTGAAGTCCACGTTGGCCAGGATGATGCCGATGACGAAGATGGGCACGGCGATGATCAGACGCGAAGCGACGGAACGCTGCGAGAAGTTGAACACTTCCGCAATGGTCAGGCGCGCGGCGCGGAAAGCCGTGTCGCCGGAGGTCACGGGCAGGGCCACCACGCCGAGGATGGCCAGCACGCCGCCAAAGGAACCCATGAGGGCAAGGGATGTCTCGGTCACCACGTTGCCGGGGCCACCGGCCTTGAGGGCCGCATTGAGCAGTTCGGGGCTCTGGTAGAAGGTCATACCCACCGTGGCCCAGACAAGGCCGATGAGCCCTTCGGCCACCATGCCGCCGTAGAAGACAGCCCGTCCCTGCCGCTCGTTGGCAAGACAACGGGACATGAGCGGCGACTGCGTGGCATGGAAACCGGAAAGCGCCCCGCAGGCGATGGTGATGAAGACCATCGGATAAACGGGCAGACCCTCAGGATGGGGATTGCGCCATTCCAGCCAGCTGTAGAACTCCTTGCCGGAAACGAACATGCCCACGGTCATGCCCACGGCCATGATGATGAGCACCGCCCCGAAAATGGGGTAGAGACGCCCGATGATCTTGTCGATGGGCAGGATGGTGGCCAGGAAGTAGTACACGAAGATCACCGCGATCCAGAAAGTGAGATTGAGGGATTCCGGCGTCAGCTTGGCCAGCAGGCCGGCCGGGGCCGCCACGAAGACCACCCCCACCAGCAGGAGCAGCACCACGGAAAAGACGCGCATGACGTACTTGGCGATATTGCCGAGATTGTAGCCCACGATGGTGGGCACGTTGGCCCCGCCGTAGCGCAGCGACAGCATCCCGGAAAAATAGTCATGCACGGCCCCGGCGAAGATGGTGCCGATGACGATCCAGAGCAGGGCGGACGGCCCGTAGAGCGCGCCCAGGATGGGCCCGAACACCGGCCCCACGCCCGCGATGTTCAAAAGCTGGATGAGCCAGACTTTCCACATCGGCATCTCAACATAGTCGACACCGTCGGCCATGGTCTGGGCCGGCGTGGGACGCTTGGGATCGGCGCCGAAGATCTTGGCCACCAACGTTCCGTAAATGGCGTACCCGACGACGAGCGCCACCACGGCAAGAACAAAATACAGGAATGTAGGCATACAAAGCCTCCCGGAACAGAAGTTTGCCGCAAGAAGCCGGAAAAGCGACGTTTGCGGCCTATCGAGAACGTTTCTCCCCTAGCACGCCCCCCCGCGCCCGTCAAGACGGGACGAGCCGTAGCATCTCCAGCTTGCCGGCGCCGCCTGTGGAAAATCACTTCACAGCGTTCAGGAGCAATGCTAGGGTGCAGGACGCATGACCGTGCCGCCCTGTCCGGAAGAACAGTCCACGGCCATTTCCGTCTGCCCGATCCGCTCCGGCGGCCTCCTCCCACGGGAAGCGGATCCACCGCCTGACGGCCGCAGCGTCTGTCCGGACATCAGCACGCCCGCCTTTCCTACAGCAAGGATCTTTCCCATGAAAACGGAACGTCGTACGCTCCCCACGACTGACATCAGCGAACTGCCCAAACCGCGCCCCGGCCGCAGCGGCTTCCGGCTGGCCCTGCTGGCCGTGCTGGCCCTCCTTGTGGTCTCCGCTGCCGCCTATTGGCTGACGCGCGATGAGGCCACGCGGGAGACTTTACGAAAACAGGCCGTTACCGCCATCGACAACGTCACGGAAGGAACGCCTCTTGCCGGTGTCAGCACCCTGCTGACGCCGCCGCCACCTCCGCCTCCGCCGTCCGTGCTCAATCCGCCCACAGCGCCGGGCACGCTGGCCGGTCCCACCGTCCAGGGCAGCGTCGGCACGCCGGTGGATACGTCCATGATGCCGGGAGCGCCGCAGGACGGCGGGCCGCAGGTCGTTGCGCCCAAGGTGGTGGAAGATACCCGGGTCCGTTTCGGCTTCGTGGACGACCTGGCCGCCTATCTGGTGGAAAGCTATACCCCCGGAGCGCGCGGCGGCAGTCTGGCCATCAGCCCGCAAAGCCTCAACAGCCGTTACGGCGTCAATCTGACCGGTCTGGACGGCGGCGCGCAGGGCGGACGGGAAGGCGTGCTGCATTACGCCTTCCATCCCACCATGCTGCACGGCCTCTATAATCTGTATGTTGAACGCTTCCTGGAAGCGGTCGCGCTGGAGAGCCAGCTGCCGCACAAGGGCCGGACGCTGACGCAGGCCCAGGCCCGGCAGATGTACATGGTCTTTGCCGGACGCCTGGTGACGACGGCCGCGGCCCTCGATGCCGTGCTGAAAGTGCCCGATCTGCGTGGGCAGCTCGACCAGCTGCAGGCAAAGGGGGATGCGGTGCGCGAGATCGGCGGACAGATGACCAATGCCGTCTACGCGCTCGACGAACAGCGACAACAGGGAGCCACCGAGACCGAACTGGCTGCCGCCCAGCTGGCGGTGGACAGCCTCGGCACCCGCTACCGCAAGGCCGTGGACGAACAGGATGCCGTGCGGCGCGATCTCGTCAACAGCATCCGGACGCACGGCGCGCAGGGTATGGACGAGGATACCGTCCTGTTCATGGCCCGCTGGGTAGACCGGCGTCTGCGGCAAGATCCTGACGCCCGGTCCGCCGTACAGGCGGGCATCGGCATCCTGCGCGATCTGGGACGGCGCTTTGCTCAGGGCGGCGCCAGCGGCGTTCTGGTACAGCCCCGTCCGGCGGCCGCTCCACAGTCTGCCGCGGAGACTCCCGCCACGGCCCCGACGACAGCCGCCCCCGCACAGGCCGGGCAACAGCCTTCCACCGCCCTTCCCTCCGGCGCGCAACCGCCCGCCCGCCCGGCACGGCGCGCGCCGCTCGGCTCGCCTGACTACCGCCCGCCGCAGGCCCCTCCCGCCGCGCCCGCTCAAACGCCGCCCCTGCCGCCTTCGGAGGAATCCTCCACGCCGCCGCTGCGCATCCCGCCCGCAGTGTCTTCTCCGACGGGACAACAGAGGTAACGGCATGGAACGTCGCGTTACTCCTCTTGCGGCACTGATCCAGCGCCTCCTGCCGCTCCTGCTGTGCACCCTCGTCTGTCTGCCCCCGCAGGCGGCGTCAGCGGCGGACAGTCCGCAGGCCTGCCTTGAAAGCATCGCGCAGGCCATCACGGAAGGCGATATGACGGCATTCGAGCGACGTGTGGATGTGGACGGCATCCTGGAGGCCGTCGTGGAAAAGCTGTTCGTGGAAGCCCGCCGCCCGGAAAATGCCGGCAAGCTGCCGCCTATGCTGAACCTCATGTTTTCCGGTGCGGCACTGGCCGACGGCGGAGGGCGCGTGCGCAAGATGCTGCGCGGCGAGGCCAGAGCCTTTGTGCGCAACGGCATCGTGTCAGGCGCTTTTGCGGGACGGAAGCCGTCGCAGGATTACCGATCGGAAGGCCTCATCGCGCCGCTCTTTGCCGACGCCTCCATGGGCCGCAAGGAGATCCACGACATCGGACAGGCCCGCGCACGGGAAGGCGGCGGCTGGACCCTCCCCTTCCGCGTCTTCGATGCGGGCAACGGTAATGACTATCCCGTGGTCGGACACTTTGCCCGACGGGACGACCGCGTGATGCTGGTCGGCATCGACAATCTCGATGCGCTTTTCTCCCGCATCGCAGCCGAGGCCGCCGCCCTGAAAGAATAACGAGGCTTCACGTTTTTTGCGGGGGAAAGGAGGGGGCTTTTTGCAATAAGCTTCAGCAAAAAATAGCACGACTGACTAAAGTCTAGTTTTATGTGGGGGTTATGCCAAAAAACTTTGGTGTAATCCCTACTTTTTTGTGGGGTTGCTTGCGAAGCTATTGCTGCAAGAAAAATGGTTTTTTCTAACATACGAAAATCAAAGGATTAAAACTGAAAATTCGGGTAGAAAACAGGGTAGCAAACAGCAAAAAACACTTGGGAGGCAGTCATGAAGAAGAGGCACAACAGGCCGCAGAGGCAGGTGGAAGAGCATCTGATCCTTGACCCCATTTTCAAGGATCCGAAGGCGGAAAAGTTTCTGGCCCGCGCTATGGCCGAAGAGCTGGAACAGGCGCATGAGCGCGCGCTGATCCGGGCGGCTATCCGGTTCCGGGAACTCCTCAGTCCGGTCATGCAGGAGCGGTTGAGTCTTGAGGCCCAGCGGCTGGCTATCCCCGCCTGAGAGGATCGCGGCATGATCAACAACGTGACGCTGGTCGGTCGTCTTGGCCATGATGTCGAGCTGCGCTTCCTGCCGACGGGAAAGCCCGTAACACGGCTGCGCATCGCCACTGACGCCTCGTATACCAACAGCGACGGCCAGCGTGTGGAACAAACGGACTGGCACTCCGTGGTGGTTTTCGGGCGCAATGCGGAAAACTGCCGGCAGTACCTGGGCAAGGGATCCCTTGTGTATATCGAGGGCAGCCTGAAAAATCGCCGCTGGGTGGATCAGGAAGGACAGACCCACTATGCCACGGAAGTGAACTGCCGCCGTATCCGCTTTCTGGGGAGTCCCAGACGGGATGAGGAAGCGCCGGTGGACGAACCACCGCAGGAACTGCAAGCCATGCCGGAGCCGCCCGAAGAGGACGTGCCGGAGTGGTTTTGAGGGTTCGAGGACAAGAAACATATTTTCAGGGAAACGCATGAAACAGGAATAAAGGCAAAAGAAAACCGCGCTGGATGCTGAGAACATCCAACGCGGCCTGAGTCCCTTGCGGGTACTTCTCGTTCCAAACGAACAAGAAGAACTTACCCGCAAATACACCAGCCTGTCAAGGCTTGGGGGGCTACTTCTTTACCTTTTTTCCGGGGGAGAGAAGAAGCATGAAGACGCTGGTTCCGGCAGCTTTTCTGCGGGTACGGGAAAAGTTCGTTCCCACCTTTCTTTTTGAGGATACCGAACTTTCACGCGGGGCAGGGTATCTCTATGTCTACCTCTTTTCCCGCGCATACCATCACGGCGTCTGCCGCGTCTCCCAGGAGCGGCTTGCCCATGTGGGCAAGTGCTGCGTCCGATCCGTTCAGAATTATCTCAAGGAACTTGTCGAGCTTCAGTATCTGGAGATCCTTCGCGACCCCGACAGCGGCAGGAGCGTGTACCGCCTGCTCCGCAGTCCCCGCGTCCTGGGCCTCATCCGGGCGGCTGAACAGGCCGCGCTGGAAGAGGCTTTTTTTGCGCCTGCCGGCACGCAGATTTTGCCGGAGGGGGGCGCAAATTTTGCGCCCGCTATAAAGAAGAAAGAAGAAATATATATATCCCCCCTTTCCCCCCTTCCCGAACATCCGGTACGGGCCTCCTCCAACGCAGCTCACCGTATGCCACCTTCTCCCCCGGCATACGGAACTCACGGGAGGGGGGGATCTCTTTCCTCACGGTCAGGCGAAGAACGGCGACGGCTTTCCCTACTCCGGACAAGTGATGACGCCAGAGAAAGGCAGACGGAGCGAACAGCGGCGGAAGCCGACTTTGAGCGCCTGTTTGCCGCCTGGCCGGTGAAAAAGGACAGGCGGACGGCGGAAAGAATCTTCCTCTCGCTGCGCCGGGCCGGACGGCTCCCCGTCATCGGCGCGCTGCTGGCCACGGTGGAACGCTTCCAGCGGGAAGACAAGCACTGGCGCAACGGCTGCCCGCCGTTGCTGACGAGCTGGCTGCGCGGGGAACGCTGGCATGACGAGCCGTTCCAGCCGCAGCAGCCGGAAAACCGCGTGGAACCGCCGGTCATGGCGCTGCCGCCCCGGCCCCTGCCGGAAACGCGGCCCGTCCCCCTCACCGAAGCGGAACGACGCGGCATGGGAGAGTTTGCCACTGTGACACGCGGCCTGCGCGCTCTCTGGCCCTCGGAAGGCGGGGCCATACCCGCCGCCCTGACCAGAGCGAAGCTGCGCGGCATGTCGCTTCCGGCCCTGCTGGCGCGGGCGCAAGCCTTTGTGCGGGATGCGGCCCGGCCCGTCTCCTTTGGCGACTGGATGCGCGAGGTCTGGGTATCGTGAAACGCTGGGGCGACGCCCATATGGAGTTCCTGACGGTGCTGCCGGACATCCGTGAGCTGGTCAAGACCTCGCCGTCCAAGCAGCGTCTGTATGCCGCGCTGCGCAAGGCGAAGAAGATCAGCATGAGCTACTCGTATTTTTGCCGTCTGCTCATGCGCCACTCCTTCTCCGCCTTTCCGCTGGAGCAGGTACGAAATAAAGAACGAGCGGCGACCCAGGAACGCATGACCGGGCAGGTCGGCAAGGCGAGTGCGCGTCCGACGGGGACGGCGGTGAAGCCGGCCACGGCTCCGGCCCCCGGCGAAAAGAAGGGGCTGCTGGTGGTGGGCAGGCGGGACGAGAGGACCGCGCCCGCTGAGGAAGTCAAGGAAGAGGAATGGCTTTAACGGCCCGCAAAGGAGGTATTCATGGCGGAGATCCATTTCATTTTGCAAGGCAAGGGCGGGGTCGGCAAGACCATGCTGGCGTCCATGCTCCTTCAGGCGTTTTTGTCTCGTGGCAAGCGGTGTCTCGGCATCGACACCGACCCGGTGAACTCTTCCCTTGCGGCGTTCAAGGGCTTGCCCGTGAAAGAGATCGGCATTGTTGAGGGCGACGGGACGGGAAATATCGACATCCGCGCGTTCGACATGCTGCTGGAGGAGCTGATCAATGCGCCCTCGGATGAGGTCGTCATCGTGGACAACGGAGCGTCCTCGTTCATGGCCTTTTCGACATACATCCGGGAAAACGACCTGTTGGGCACGCTGCGGGAAGCCGGGCACAGCGTCATTTTTCATTCCATCATCGTCGGCGGTCAGGGGCTCAATGACACTTGCAAGTGTTTGTACAATCTTTTCAAGGACTTCAAGGATCGAGACCTGGCCTTCGTGTGGGAAAACCCGTTTTTTGGGGCGGTGAGCAGGGACGCCAAGGGCGAGCACAAGAACCTTGAGGAATTCGGCGTCATCCAAGAAAACATGGAGCAGATCCGTGCGTTGGTCAAGTTGCCCGCCGTGAATCAGAATCTGGCGGGCCGTGACCTACAGGAGCTTTTCGCCCGCTGCCTGACATTTGACGAAGGTATGGCGCAGGCGTGCATCGCCGTGAGATCCCGGCTGCAACGCTACTGGCGCGAAGTGCTCAGGAATATGGACGAGTGCGGCCTGCTGCCGCCCCAGCAAGAGGAAAAGGTGACTGACGCCTCCGATGCGCATGAAGCCGTCGCCACGTCCACGGAATCGGATCCAGGGGAATATCATGAGTGAGACGGCCATGCGTGACGCGGAAAGACGGGGCGCTCCGGACGCGCCTCCGATCATGCCGGTCCTGCCGGAGGGCGTCGGCCTGTCTCTGGATGAGGTGCGAGCACTCATCGAGCAGAGGAACCATGTGCGTATCGAAGCGGATGACCCCATCCTTGTGGCCCTGACCATCGCGAACGCGCACCTTACGGCTGTGGAGAGGCTGCACCAGCTCCACCGCAAGGCGTTGACGGAGCTCATGTCCAGGGAGACGGCCACGCATACGGAGTCCGTGGCGAAGAATGTCGCGGCGTTGAGCGAGAAGCTTTCCGGCGTCACGGTGGAGAACATCGGACATGTCGTCACCCAATTTCAGTCCGCGCTGGCCTCGTTCCGCACGACCCTGCTCATCTGCACGGGGCTTGCCCTGTTTTCCGCCCTGCTCATGCTGGGCGCTGCCTGGTGGAGGGCGTGATGGACGCTGATGCCCGCCTGCTTTCCAGTCTGGAGCACAACTGCGGCCCGCATATCATGGAGGCGCTGCGCGACCCCTCGGTCATCGAGATCATGCTCAACCCCGACGGCGCGGTGTGGATCGAACGCTATGGCCAGGAACAGGAATGCGTCGCCCATCTGCCGCAGGCGCAGGGGCGGCTCATCCTGTCGCTGGTGGCCAGCGCCCTCGGCATGGCGGTCAGCGAAAAGCAGTCCATCGTGGAGGGTTCGTTCCCGCTGGACGGCTCCCGTTTCGAGGGCGTCTTCCCGCCTCTGGTGGGGCCGGGCGCATCCTTTTCCCTGCGCAAGAAAGCCAACCGGATCATCACGTTCGATGAATACCTTGAAAACGGCGTGATCACCGAGGAAGTCCCGTCCATCATCCATAAGGCTATCCTGGACCGCAGCAATATCGTCGTGGTCGGCGGAACGTCCAGCGGCAAGACGACATTTGTCAATGCCGTCATCCACGAGCTGGACAAACTTTGCCCGCATGACCGCCTGCTCATCCTTGAGGACACGGCGGAACTGCGCTCCTCGGCGGCCAATTCGGTTTTTTTCCTCACCTCGGACACGGTTGGCATGAGACAGCTCACCAAGGTCTGTATGCGCTACGCGCCCCGACGGATCCTCGTCGGGGAAGTGCGCGACAGCGCCGCCCTGGAACTGCTCAAACTCTGGAACACGGGGCACCCCGGCGGCATCGGGACGTTCCATGCCGACAGCGCGGAAGAGGCGCTGGAACGGCTTGAAGAGCTTGTGGAAGAGGCGGGCGTCGGCCCGAAGCAGAAGCTCATAGGCCGGGCTGTGGATATCATCATCTTTATGGAAAAGACGCGGGACAACACGCGCCGCCTGTCCAGCATCATCCGAGTAAACAAATTCGATGTCGGTAAGGGGGCGTATGATGTGACGCCCCTCTACACGCGCAATTGAGGTGTCGTCATGGATACGTTGGCAGCAAGGATGGCGGACGCCATGACCAGCCCAGCGGGCAAGTATATCTCCATAACGCTCATGGTCGCCTTCGGTCTGATTTTTCTCTTCCGCCCGAAGTGGGCGGTGAAGCTCTGGAGCGGCTGGAAGAGTTGGTGGAAAAAGTGTGTGGCTTCTCTTTTTACACGCTCTCATTGAGGTATCATCATGCGAAAACTGTCTGTTCTTCTTGCGTTTGCCTGCCTGCTCCTGCTGCCGGAACTGGCGCTGGCCAGCGGCGGCATCACGGAGTTTTCCAGTCCTCTGGAAAAGGTGGTGAACACCATTACCGGCCCAGCGGGCAAGTATATCTCCATCACGGCAATGGCGATCTGCGGCGTCATCTTTCTTTTCAACCGGGAAGATATTTCCGGCGGCTTCAAGCTGTTGCTGAGTGCCGTATTCGGCATCTCCTTCATCGCTTTTGCGGGCAGCATGGTGAACACGGTCTTTTCCTTTTCCGGGGCGCTGGTGGCGTGATGGAACAGACGACGCATATCATCCATCAGTCCCTGCACCGGCACAATCTCGTGCTGGGCGGCGAGCGTGATCTGGTCATGGGCTCGGCGCTGGTTTCGCTGCTTGTCGGTGTGGGCGGCATGACGCTCATTTCCGGAGGGATGGCCCTGACTTTCTGGCTATTCACGCTCTTTGTCCTGCGGCGCATGGCCAAAGTTGATCCCATGCTGAGCCGCGTGTGGCTGCGCCACGTCAAGCAGCAGGATTTCTACAGCTCGCGGTCTTCCCGCTGGCGCATAGTGAGGTGAGGCATGAAGCGACTGCTTGTCCTGGCTTTTCTGACGAGCATGAGTCTGACCGGCTGCCTTGCCGGGCAAAAGACCGGATCGCTGGATACCCTGAGCGCCGATCACGCCGGGGACGCACGGGCGCTGGCGGAATTGGCGGCCACGGAACTGGCGGAACGTCATGCGCCGGCGCATACGGCCCTGCGGCTGGAACGTGCGCCGGGGGCGTTTGGCGAAACGCTGGAAGCGGAACTGCGCCGGGCCGGATTCGCGCTCGTACCTGATGGCGGTCTCGGCATATCGTACACACTGGACGTGTTGCGCGACCAAGGGCAGCCGCTGGGCTATGCCCGGATCAGCAGCACGGATGGCCAGCTTTTCAGCATCTCGCGCAAGCTGTCGGATACGCCCGTCACCTATACCGAACCACCTTCAGCGCAAGCTCCGTCTTCCACCCTGGAAGCTCGGCCCCTGCCGGATCCCGTTTCTTCTCCTGGCGTGGATCCCGCCGGACAGACGGCCTTACCAGTGGCCGAAAGCCCGGCAAAAGCGGCCACGACTCCCCCGGCTGGAGCGGGTAACGTCAAGACGGTGCCGGTGAGCCGTACCGCCACGGCTGCCGCCGTTGCGCGGCGTTCCGGCGTCCCGGTCGATGACTTTTGCCGCTGGAACAACGTCGGCCCGAACGCCATGCTCATCGAAGGCTATCAGGTGTACTTGTCGGAACCGCCCGCCGGGACGATCCCCGTGGCCGCCGAAAATCCCGTGCCCGCCGGAGTGGCCGCCGGGACACCGGGTGCCACGCTTCCCGCGCCCGTGCCCGCATCCACGACGCTGCCTGCGCACACATCGGCCAAGCTGAGCCTGTCCTCCGCGACTCCGCAAAAAGCGGAGACCAAGACTATTTCCTATACGCCGGTCGCCGCACCTGTGACGCCTCCGGCTCCGCCCGCGCCTGTGGCCGAAGGCCCGCGCGTGTCTCCCGTGCCGTCTCCCGTGCCCACGAGCACACCTTCAGGAGACACAGCCGCCGTTCCGGCGTCCCTGCCCGCCGATGCGGAGATCATCCCGGTCAGCAATCCTGCTGGCATGGGCGGCGTGCGCTCCTGGGAAATCGTCAAGGGCGAAATGCTTAAAGCACAACTTGAAAGATGGGCGACGGATGCCGGGTACACCCTTATCTGGTCGGCGCACAACGACTACGAAATGCAGAGCAATTCCACGTTCAACGGCTCCTTCCAGGCTGCCGTGAAGGCGTTCTTCGGGGCGCTCCAGAGCAACGGCCATGCCCTGCGTGTGACCATTTTTGAAGGCAACAGCGTCGTGGAAGTGTCGGAGCATTAAGTCATGCGGGAATGGGGCAAGCGCAAGACAGAGACGCGGGGCGAAAAGGCGCTTCGTTTCCTGAAGTCAATTAGGAAGAGGCTGCTTGTTTTCCTTGATGAAACAGTACTTGGAACCATGCTGTCAATCCTTGGAAACCTGCTGTCCTGCTTATTCTATCTTTTGGCTGCCGTACTTTTGATCATACTCTTATTCGTAGGAGCTAGATTTCTTATAGGAGCCCTTGTGGGGTCTTTTGAACTTTCCCTTGAGGAAAAGAAAGAGCTCTATGAAGCGATCTCTTCCCATCGTTCAGACACGGAACTGCGCGTATGTGAAGAAAAGCTTGCGGAGACACGCGGCAAAATTACCTTCGGTGATTTTCTGGAATACAATGACTGCATCTCTGAAATCGAGAAAAGAAGAAAGGATGAGGAAGCGCAGCGGGAACTCGACTCGCTGGGCATCTGGAAACGGGGGGCAGGACAATGAATGATACGCGCAACAGGCGGCCACTGACGCAACGGGAGTTTGAGCTGCGGCTGGAACTGCTCCAGCGCATCGACAGGATGTTCATGTCGATGTTGATCCCAGCGGCCAGTTCCCTGGCTTCGCTCTTCTTTCTCCTTGGCTTTCTGTTCGGCAGAACGATGGGGTGAGGCGGACATGAAAGATTGGACGGATCTTGTGCGGCAGATGTTGGCGTTATTTGCTGGACTATTCTTTTTAGCTATTGTTCTGTTTTGTCTGTATACTCCAGATAAAGTTCCCCTTTCCGAGACGGAAGAATTGCTTTCCGACATCAGGAACAACAGCAATGACAGGGAAATCATGGATTGCGCACGACTGCACCTCAAGGGGAAAGAAGAGATTTTCAAAGATGATGCACGGAATTTTTACGACTGCAAGAAGCGTGTTTTGCAGGATCGACTGAAGCGGGCCATTCCGGAAATCCCGGATGCGAAGAACTGATGACAGGACAACACCATGAACACAACTAGCCGGATCATGCGCCTTCTTTCCATCCTGCTGCTTGGCGTCAGCCTTGTGGGCTGCTCCTACAAGGGCGCGCCCACGCACGAGGATGTGGAAGCCAGAGGCAAGGAGTTTACGACCCTTTCCCGCTCTAAATCAGTGGAGGTGGTTGCGGAGCCGTATGTGGGGGCCAAAGCGGTGCCTATTCGCGCGGGCGCGCAAAGCGCCCCGGAGCTGGCAACGCACGTCACCCTGCGTATGCGGGGGACGCTGCCGCGCATCGCGGCGGGCATCTCCGACCTGACGCCGCTGACGGTGCAGGTCGGCGCGGATCCGGCTCCGCTGACGCCCGCCAAGGCTCCCACACCCGCGCCCGGCGCTCCCGCCGATCTGCCCGACTTGCTGGACGTGCCGTCCGGCGGTCTGGGGACTGTCCTCAACATTTCTTATGAGGGGACGCTGCGCGGCCTGCTCGATCATGTGTCCATGGCCAGCGGCTACGGCTGGGAGTATGACGCCAAGGCAAAGACGGTCGTCTTTACCCGCCTGACGGTGAAGACCTTCACGTTGCTCTCCGCGCCTGGAAAACAAGAGTACCAAGGGCAGATCACCAACAAGAGCAAGGAGACCTCCAACACTTCCATCGGCGGGGGCGGAGTCAATCAAACCGTATCCACGGCGGACACGTCGTCGCAGACGATGCAGTCCAACAAGACGCAATACTCATACGATGTATGGGTGGACACGGAAAAGGCCGTCAAAGCGCTGCTTTCGCCGGAAGGCTCGGTGGTCGGCAACCAGGCCACGGGCACCATCACGGTCCGGGATCGCTTCGAGAATGTTCGCCAGATATCGAGCTACATTGCGGACATCAATCAACGCTTATCGAGACAGGTCGCGCTGACGGTCAACGTCTGGGCGCTGGAAGTCTCTGACGATGCGGAAGCGGGCATAGATCTCCAAGCCATCTTCGCCAACGGCGACGTGTCCGTCGTCGCGGGCAGCCTGTCTTCTCTGGGCGGGCCGTCCACGGCCTCGGCCACCATCGTGTCCGGGGATCTCAAAAACTCCACGGGCGTGCTCAAGGCGCTCAAGGAGTGGGGGAATGCCACGCAGGTCACGTCCGGGGGGGGTCTCGTGCTGTCCAACCAGCCTGTACCCATCCAGTCGATCAAGCGCATCGCATACCTAGCGGGCTCGTCGTCCACGCAATCGGAGTACGGACAGACATCGGAGATCACGCCCGGCGAAGTGACGACGGGCTTTGCCATGACCATCATCCCGCACATTCTGGATCGCAGGCGTGTGCTGCTCCAGTACAGCATCAACTTGTCCAGCTTGGATGAGCTGACGGAGTTCAGCACCGCCGATCTGACGGTGCAGCTTCCCAGAACAAGCACCCGCGCCTTCTCGCAGCGGTCACAGATGCAGATGGGCCAGACCTTGGTGCTGGCGGGCTTCCAGGATCAGACGCAACAGCTCGCCAATTCCCTCGGCCTGCTGAACTTCGGGCGCGGGCGGCAGTACGCCAAGACCCTGCTGGTCATCACCATAGAGCTTGAGGCCGCTGGGGGCGGCACGGAGGACTAGCCGTGGAGCTGGTATTGCTGAATGGACGCCCCTTTGCCATTGGCCTTGTCTGGGCCATGCCGGTGAAAAAGTTCGCCTCGTCGCGGAAGGTCTTGCGCGATCACGCCGATGCCGTGCGTGTGGGCTTCGGCGAAGATGCGCCGGACATGCGGGCTATGGCCAGACATCGCCTGCCCAAAGAGCGGCGCAGAGTCTGGCAGGCGTTCACGGGTCAGGAGGGGTTCAGCTTCGCGGAGGACTGGCGGCCCTGGGCGACGGCACGCAGTCTCGCGGCCTGCCTGGATGCACCGCAAAGCTTCCTCGGCCTTTTCCCTCTGGAGCTTGCCGCCTCAAAGGATGGCGAGGGCCGCCCCGCATGGTGGCTGCACTGCCGCATGAACGGCGTCATCCCTGAACAGGGGGATCAGGTCTTCTTCACGCGCGAAGAGGCCGAAGAGGCGCTGACCTTCTTCCAGCATTTGACCGGCATCTCGCCGGAAGATTGCATGCGCCCTGAAACGGTCTCGGACAGCATGGACTGGCTCGCGGAGCGTTGCCGGCTGTCTTCGGCGGATGTCTGGGCGCGGGACAAGGGACGCCTGCTCAATCTGAATCGCAGCCTTTCCCGCACCGGGGCGCTGCGCCTTGCCGTGGGGCTGGGCCTTGTTGCCATCCTCGCGGGCGGGGCCTTCGCCGCGCACTACCACGTCAAGCGAGCGGAATACGAAGCCGCCCGGCAGGCGCAGATCGCCCGTATGCAGCGCCAGAAGGACTTGAGGGAAAATCCCTGGAAATTTTTCCCGATGGACTGGCAGAAAGCGCCGCTGGCTACAGATGTTGCGCGGCAGTGCCTGCCCTCGCTCATGGAGTTGCCTATGTCCAGCCAGGGCTGGGAGCTGGGCAAAGCTGAGTGCGTGGGCAAGCAGGTGCGCCTGGAATGGCGGCACCGGGAAGGCGGGGATTTCATCAATCTGCCGGACAACGGCAAGATTTCGCCGAAAAACGGCAAGATTGCTACTTCCACGCGGGCCGTCGCGCCTCTGCCGTCACCGGCGAAGCGCCCGGACGGGCCGGGCACGGATCACGAGATGCTGGTGGCCCAGGACGCGGCATCCGGTCTGCTCTCGCAGATAGCCCAGGACACGGGCACGAAGCTTGAGTTGAAGTTCGCCACCCAGACGAAGAAGAGCATTGACGGCATCAGCGTGGTGTCGCCGTGGCATGTGGGGACGTGGAGCCTTTCCTCCGTACCCGATCTGCTCATGGGCGTGGGCGGTGAGGACGGGCTGTTTGAAATGCTCGCCGAAGTGCCGGGCCTGACCATTGAAAGCATCGGCTACGACAGCGGAAACTGGTTTGTGGAGGGAAAGATCTATGCCGCTCACTAAAAAAGGCAAGAATCTGCTTCTTGGCGGAAGCATGGTCTTCATGGCGGGCAGCCTTGCGTGGCTCTTCCTGCCGTCATTTCTTCAGGATACCGGAAAGCCCGCGTCACAGCTTCCTGCCCCCAAGGTGGAGAAGAAGCTGGGGGATCGGACGGTCGGACAGCCGAAGTCTCCTTCCACGCCCGCGCAAAAGTCGGAAAAGGGCCAAACCGGCGAACGTGTGCAGGCCGCGCTCAACGATTCCGGAACTCGGCTCGGCGATCTGGCCCGTATGCGTGGCCAGAAGCATCTGCTTGAGCAGGAAGTGAAGATCGCCGAGTTGCAGCGCCAGCTTCGGGAAGCGCAGACCATCGCTCCGGTCGTTCCCCAGCCGCAGGAGATCGTCCTGCCGCCGCTGGAACCGCCCAAAAGGGAAAAGCCCTCAGAAGAAAAGGATGACAAGCCCAAGCGGCCTTCCGGGCCGGTGGTCATCTCTGTACAGGGCGTGGGCAACCGTCTCTCGGCCACCATCCGCACGTCTTCCGGCGAGACCGTGACCGTGCGGCACGGCCAGCGCTTCGGCGGGGGCGTCCTGAGCGTGACGCGGCGCAGCGTCACGATACGCTCCGGCTCCACGAGCCGAGACATTCCCTTCATGGAGTAAGACATGGCGGCCACAAGCATGGAAACCTGCCTGAAAAGCGTCCGTTCCCTGCCGGATGATCTGCGCGGGCGCGTGGCGTTGGTGGATGAGACCCTCTACATCTCGGAGGAACAGAAGGGCAAGATCGAGATCATCAATCTGGCCACCACGGCGTCCCGGCTTGGCATAGGCGGCATCGTCTTTGTCCCGCCGGCGCGTTTTGATGCGCAGTATGTCCGCTACGCCGCCCGAAGCGGTCTTGGAGACAACGAGATCCAGCAGATGGCCATCGACTTGATCGCCCGTGCCCATGCGCAGGGTGCGTCGGACATCCATGTCGCGGATATGGGGACGTTCTGCAAGATCAGGTTCCGCGTCCTTGGCATGCTGACCGACGATTCGGAACTGGACGGCTTCACGGGCCGCCAGTTGATCCGCGTCATCTACGACCATCTGGGGGCGTCGCAGGACACGTCGGCCTTCAACAACAAATTCTCGCTGGACGCGCGGATCGCGGATCGCAACGTGCTGCCCCACGGCGTGCATTCGGTGCGTATCCACTCAGAACCCACGGAGTGCATACATGGGGAGGACGGCTTCGGCACCTTCATGGCCCTGCGGCTCATACATGACACGTCCGGCGCTTCCGGGACGCTGGAAGAGCGTCTTGCCCGGCTCGGCTTCACCGATGCTGACGTGACCATCACGGACAGGAGCGGCAAACAGCGCACGGCCTGTGCGCAGACAGGTATTTTCCGCCGTCTTGCGGACAGGAACGGCATGACGCTCATCTCCGGATGCACGGGTTCCGGTAAAAGCACAGCGCTGGCGCACACGATGGAGGCGCTCATTCATGAGCGCCCCGGCGACAACTTCATATCCGTGGAAGACCCGCCGGAAAAGCCCATCGTGGGGATGCACCAAATCCGCGTCAACAGCAAGGACGACCAGCAGCGCTCCGGCGGCTTGTCGGCCTACACGCTGGCCATAGCGGGAACCAACAGAGACGACCCGGACACGGTGATGATCGGCGAGATTCGGTATGCGGATGCCGCTATGGCGGCCATCGAGGTGGCACAGTCCGGCCATGCGGTCTGGGCCACGATCCACGCCAGTGACGCCTTCGGCATCCTGACTCGTCTGGAGGTCATGCTGCGCGGGCACATGGCGGAACCGCTGCGCACGGTCTGCGATCCCACGGTACTCTCCGGCGTCGAATACCAGCGCCTCGTCGCCCGGCTCTGCCCGCATTGCCGCAAGCCGCTGCGGGAAGACCGGCAGGCCCTGCGTCCGGATCGGCGTGCGCGGCTGGAACGCTGCCTGCCGCCGGAACTGATCTATGGCGACAGCCGTCATGACGGCATCTTTTTGCGAAACCACGAGGGCTGCGACCACTGCCGGTCGGGCGGACAGCCCGGCCTCTGGCGGCAGACCGTGGTGGCCGAAGTCGTGCCCATCGACTCCTCCATGCTGGCTATGCTGCGCGAAGGCGACATGGACGAGGCGCGCGCCTACTGGCGGGATGAGCTGCACGGTATGAGCTACTTCGAGCATGCCCGGCATCTGATGACGGAAGGTGTGCTTGATCCCGCCACCACAGAAGATGGGCTCTCCATGCCCATCGACTACGACATTGACCGTGACCGGCGACGCCCGACCCCGAAAAACGGAGCGGAACGATGGCTGTGACGCATGATGTCCCTCTGACCGTCCGCATCCTGGCCCTCATGTTTTTTGGCGTGCAGGAGCGTATCCGCGTTTGGAAGAAACTTCATACGCAGATACGTAACAATATGCGGCTGGAAGAGTCCCTGCGCCAGCTCCTGCGGCATGCGAAGGAAAGTAGGTCCCCTCTGGAGGACATCTTTGCGCATATACTGACGACGCTTGGGCATGGCAGGCCGCTGGACGCCGCCCTGGAAGGCATCGCCTCCCAGGAGGAGATCATGCTCATCGCTTCGGCGCAGTCCGGCGGCAAGCTGGCCGAGGGTTTTGCCCTGGCCATCCGTGTGCTGGAAGCCAAGGGAGTGATGCGCAAGTGTCTTGTGACCAATCTCTCAGCGCCCATTCTGATGTTCCTGGCCTGCATTGCCATGATGGTCGTCATCGCCCTGCATGTCATGCCGCAGCTCGCGCTCGTCTCCGATCCGCGCACCTGGTCGGGAGCGTCCTATGTCCTGTATCTGCTCTCCTCCTTCATCGCCTCATGGTGGGGCATCGTGGCGGGAATCGCCTTTCTTGCGGCGTTGGTCGTCGTCTTTGTTTCCTTCCGTTTCTGGACGGGAGCGGGCAGGCGGCTTGCCGACAGACTCATCCCCTGGAGCATCTACCGGCTGACTGTAGGCACGGTCTGGCTCTACACCATCGCCACACGCATGAAGGCCGGGCAGCATTTTTCCCAGATACTTTCCCGCATGGAGGGCACGTCTTCCCCCTATCTGCGGGAGATCGTTTCCGCGATCCTTCGCCACAGCCGTCACGGGGAAGACTTCGGGACGGCGCTCCGGGATTCCGGCATGGCCTTCCCCAGCCGGGAGATCGTGGACGACATGCGCGTCTACGCACGCATGCCGGAGTTTCAGGAGCGCATGGCGGAGATCGCGGACACCTGGCTTGAGGACGGCGTGGAGAAAGTGAAATCCTGCGCCCAAAAAATCGGAGTAACCGTCAACTTGCTGATTCTTGGCCAGCTGATCCTCATATCGCTGGTTGCGGGCAACTTTGAATCGCAACTCAAGATCGGAGGTATGTAGTGGGACACATTCTTGGGGCACTCGGTGGCCTTCTCATCGGACTTATCGTGCTGGGCGGCGCGGCTTCCGGGCTGTTTTCCGGCTTCAGCAAATCCAACGTGGCCTCGGCTGAGGAAAACCTGATCATCATGCGTATGCAGGCGCAGCAGTACTTCAACGGGACGGATTACAGCAAGTTGTCCAACGATGTCGCCATCAAAGCCGGGATCGTCCCGGAGGCGTTCATCAAGGGCGATCAGTTGCGGAATCCCTGGGGGGGCGACATCACTCTCGCCTCGGCTGGCGACAATACGTTCACTATTGAGATGACCAATATCCCGCAGGTGGACTGCGCCCAACTCGCCCGCTTTCAGGCGGATGCCTGGGCGGGCGTGGCCGTCAACGGCGGGGAGATCGATTCGAGCGACCCCGCAGCCGTGACCAATGCCTGCGGCGAGACCAACACCATAACCTACACGGCGCGGTGATCCCATGAAGGCCCTTGCTGTGCTGTTTTTTCTGCTTGGCGTTCTGGCGATCATGCAGCGCCCGACGGAAAACGACGTGGAAACCGCGTCCATACGCGGGCTTGCGGTGAACTATGCCGTTTACCGCAACGCGGCTTTCCTCTTTGCGCAGGCACACAAGGGCTTCAGCGGAGACATTCCGCTTTCGTCATTGAATCTCCCGGAAAGCTGGCGCGCGTTACGTCCCTGGAAAGCCCGCATCGAGGGCCGTTGCTGCTATGTCTATGGTGAGGCCACACCAAAAGAAGTGGAAGCCGTGCGCCGGCTTTTTCTGGGAAGCTTTGCCGTGGGGCTGGCAAGCGGGGGACGTATCGTCCCCTCGCTGGCCCCGCATCCCGTTCCCGTCCCGTCGTTCATTCCCGACGGCAACCTTGTCAGCGTGACGGAGGTCTAGCATGACCATTCTGAATGCCATCGGCGCACTGATCATCACCATCCTGATGCTTCCCGGCCTGCTTTCCCTGTGGGAACAGGGCAACACGGCCACGCAGCAGCGCCTGGCCGCCGATCACATGCGGCTGGTCGTGCAGGCCGCCCGGAGCTACGTCAACCGGCATCAAGACACGCTGTTGAGCCAGTCCGGCGTCTCTTCCGGCCCCACGGTGACGATCCCGACGCTCGTCACTGAAGGCTTCCTGCATGACGGCTTCTCTGAGCGCAACGTCTGGTACCAGGAATATCGCATCTATGTGCGTCAGCCTGAGACGGGTCAGCTTCAGGCGGTCGTGCTGACCACGGGCGGGCGCGGCGCGGTGGATGCCTCGGACAAGTTCGGTAACCTGATCGTGCCTCATGCCGCTTCTCTGGTGGGCGGCGCGGGCGGCTTCATCCCCACGGGGATCCTGGCCGGACAAAGCGCGGACTCTTTGCATGGGGCCGGGAACGGCTGGACCGTCAGCCTGACAGCGCTGGGCATCCCGTCGCCGGGCGCGGGGCATCTCGGGGCGCTCTCGACGTATGACTCCTCGGCCCTGGGGCAGGACTATCTCTACCGCGTGGCCGTGCCCGGCAATCCTGAACTCAACGCCATGCAGACCTCTCTGGACATGACGGATCACGCCATCAACAACGTGCAGTCCGTCCAGTTTACTGAGCGGGAGATCACGACGGAAACGTGTACCGCCGCCGAAGATCAGGGGCGCGTGTTCCTCGACCGGATCCAGGGGCTGTACATCTGCCGCAACAACTCGCTTGAGATCATCGGCGACTCCGGCAACTCGGCTGCTTTGAAAAGCGCCGTGGTTGCCAAGAACGGCGAACGCATCCCCAAGCCATCTTGCGCTCCGTCCACGAATACCGTCCCGGCAATCTACACATCGCCGTCCCTCGCGGAAGCCGGGCCTGATGCGCCGCCGTTGACGGCTTTTCAGACGTGGGCCGTGTCCGCTTCGGATACGGAATGGCAAGTCTATCTGCGCGTCCAGACAGGAGACTCTTCCCTCGGCGACGCGGACGGCTGGATCTATCCGGCGGAGAACTACGCGCGGATCCTCGTTTTCACTACCTGCGCCCGGCAGACGCTGTAGGAGGAGATCGATGCGCTATCTGTCCCTGTGTTCCGGCATCGAGGCCGCCAGTGTCGCGTGGGAGCCGCTCGGCTGGCAGCCGGTCGGATTCTGCGAGATCGAGGCGTTCCCGTCCGCCGTACTTGCGCATCATTATCCGTCCGTGCCGAACTTCGGCGACATGACGCGGCTTGAGGGAGAAGATTTTCATGGAATGGTTGAGATCATTGTCGCCGGAACGCCCTGTCAAGGCTTCAGCATCGCAGGAGGCCGTCAGGGACTGGACGATGAGCGCAGCGGACTGGCCATGCACTTTGTCCGACTTGTTGATGCGATCCGTCCGCGCTGGTTCCTCTGGGAAAATGTCCCCGGAGTATTTTCCACTCACGGCGGACGGGACTTCGGGGCATTCGTCGGGACGTTGGCCGAGTGCGGGTATCATCTCGCATGGCGAGTGCTTGACGCTCAGTTCTTCGGAGTCCCCCAGCGGCGCCGTCGCCTCTTCGTTGTCGGACATTCTGGAGACTGGCGCTATCCCGCCTCGGTTCTTTTTGAGCCCGAAAGCCTGCGCGGGCATCTTGCGCCGGGCGGAAAGGCGGAGACGGCGGCTGCCTCCGGCGCTGAAGGAGGCGCTGGAGCGTGTCGCGGCACGGCTTGCGTGACGCAGGCGCTTACCCGCAGCTTCGGCTGCGGGGGCGCGGACGATAACCGGGCGCAGGGTGGTTTTTATATCCCTGTCATGCCCCCGCTTACGACGACTCCATATGCGGACAATGTTTGGCAGGAAGGCCGACTCATTTCTGTTGCCCGCTGCCTCACAAGCCGCACGGAACGCTACGACTTCGAGACTGAGACCCTGATCCCGTCACATGGCGTCAGACGGATCACGCCCTTGGAAGCGGAGCGTTTGCAGGGCTTCCCCGACGGCTGGACGGACATCCCGTGGCGTGGTCGCCCCGCTCCGGATCGTCTCCGGTACAGGGCGCTGGGCAATGCCATGTGCGTCAACGTCATGCGCTGGCTTGGCGAGCGCATGGCGGAAGCCGATGGACTGCGATTCATGGAGAAGGCGTCATGAGACCTCAGCAAAGGAAAAGCCACCCTCACAGGATACTGCCTCCCGCGCTGCACAGACAGCAGTTGCGGGCCGCGCTGCGGAGAGGACTGGAAGCGGAAGCCAGGGCCGTGCGGGAATATATGCGAGAATGTGAAACTGAACAAAGGAAGACAAAATATTTAGTTCTGGCTTTCTGGACAGTATATTGCCTGCTTTTTTTGTCTATTCCTTTAATTTTATCATAATTCAGTTTCTCAAAGTGTTAGTTTTTAATTCGTATACTGGCAAAAATATCTATTGAGAAGAATATTCCCAAAATGAACAATATACACGGAAAAACAACTATTATTATCCGTGTTGCAATATAAGAATAATTTAAAATTCTATACACAATATTTTTATTTAAAATATTTCTGTCGTCCATAAGCGAAAGAGATAATGTTGAAAAAATTGTAGCTGCAACTCCGCAAGAATAAAATAACAAAGCCGCACCAGATTTATTTGGAAGATTATTTATAAGAAGTGTTGTGGTGGCAATTCCATTTGCCGCAAACATAAATTTTAATGCCAACATCATATATTCATGTGAATGTTGAATGCTTTTACCTTGTTCTTCTTTGCGCTTCTGCACCTGCCTAGGACGGCGAACAACAGCGGGGCGGACAGGACGGCAACCTTGAGAACGACGAATCATGAAAACCTCCATTGGGAAATTGACGTGAGATACTACAGGCGACTACTCCCGCTTCGCAAGCTCATCCTTCTGGTGCTTCTGGTGCTGTTCTGCTGCGTCCATACGGCCCAGGCGGCCTCTCTCACGGAACGACAGGCAGTCATCGAATCGCTGTTTGACGCGCCCTGCGCGAAGTACGACGTGCCCAAGACGCTGGCGCTGGCCATCGCCCGGCAGGAAAGCGGCTGTCACCCGTACATCCTCAATGTGGGCGGAAAGGACGTGCGTCCGCGCTCGAAAGATGAGGCCGTCCGCATCGCCTGCGCCGCCATGCGGGCGGGGCGATCCGTGGACATCGGCATCATGCAGATCAACAGCTTCTGGCTGCGCAAGTACGGCTGGAAGGTGGAGCAGGTGCTTGAGCCGCGCAACAACGTCAAGGTCGGCGTCTGGATTCTGGCTCAGGAAATCCGGCGGCACGGGCTGACTTGGCGGGCCGTGGCCTACTATCACACGCCTTTGCATCGGAACCCGGAACGGGGCCGGGCCTACGCGCAGTCCATTGTCCGTCATGTGCGGAACATCCTTGCTGAGAGGTGACACCATGAAGGAAGTGAAGATTGAAAATGATGAACTGTGGAGCATGAAGCTTCTGAAAGCTTCGCTCAATGGTGTGAAAATCCTGCTTTGGCCTCTCCGGGTGCTTGATTCTTTCCTGATGCGCCGGAGAGTCAGACCGGACGGCACAAAGGGAATAGCGCCTGCGGAAATCCTGTTTGTGATCTTCGTTGCGGGGATTGTCTTTTCTTTTGTGTACGAATTTATTTTCAAAGGGCTCTTCATTGCTTTTGGAAAGACGTTGACGCTTGTAGCCTGCATGATTCTTTCTTACCTGATGTTCTATTGGGTAGAAACCGAAGAAGAAATACAAAACGTATTAGCTGCTGAGATTATGATTAAAATTATATTCTACGGCTTCGTTTTATCATACATATTGCTGTTTTTTGTTTTATGACATTACATCGAATGAAAAGTCCAAACAATATATATAAATATAGCTGCAAAATATGTACACGCGGTAAGAATTATAATATAGGCGATTGTCAACCAGTATTCATAATTATATTGTTCATTTTCAATATTGAAAACGTTTCTTTTAATTTTCCAAATAATAAATATTCGACGAATAAATATAATAAATATGGCTACAAAAAATGCTACCAAGCATACGGTAAATAGAGATATGTATTTAAGATACGCCTCTCTAATTTTTTGACTTTCTAAGTTATTCATAAAAAGTATAAGAAGTGCAATGTCTATCGCCATAATAGATGAAGAAAAGGCCGCTAGAAAAGTCTGAAGATGAGTATTTGATGATGAAAGAAGGGAAGAAAATCTTTTATAACTTTCTTTTTTGAAAGAATTGCTTTTAGGCTTGAAAGGCTTTTTCCCTTTTCGGGGGGAACTTCCGAACTTGTTCCTGTTCCTGATGACACCCTTTCCACGACGATGAAACCGAAGGCTTCCCATGCGCATGATTTCCTCCTGTTGATACGGCTTATTGCCATGCCACGACGCACCATACAGTTCTTTTCTTCAACCTCCAACGGAAAGGCCATGAAACACCGTAAGCCGCTCCTCTTTCTGCTTTCCAGCCTCTGCCTCCTGGGCTTCAGCCTATCCGACTTCCTGCCGGGGCTGGGCATGGGGACAGAGAGAGTGCTCATCAGCGCCGTGTCGGACGGAGACACGCTCCGCGCCGCCGACGGCAGGCGCATTCGTCTCTATGGCGTGGACTGCCCTGAGAAGCGGCAGGCTCGCGGGGCGGACGCCACCGCCATCACCCGCCGTCTGACGCTCGACCGGACGGTAAAGCTGGAAAAGGTGGATCAGGACAAGTACGGGCGCGTCGTCGGTATCGTCAGCCTGGATGACGGCTCCATCCTGCAGGAGTTGCTTCTGAAAGCCGGGGCCGCCTGGCTGTATGACCAATACTGCCGCCGTCCGGCCTGTATCGGCTGGCAGACGCTGGAAAATACCGCCCGCAAGCGCAAGATTGGACTTTGGAGCGATCCCGTGCCCGTGCCGCCGTGGGTCTGGCGCAGGGAGGGCAAATAGATGTTGAAATTGAGCGACTTCCGCAGTCGGGCAAAGGGGCTGCCCGATCTGCTGACCTATGCAGCTCTCATTGATCCCGGAATCGTCCTGCAAAAGGACGGCTCCTTCCTCGCGGCATGGGAGATTCGCGGTCAGGACACGGCCAGCTCCACTCCCACGGAGTTGGCGTACATGTCGGAGCGGTTCAGCGGCGCCGTCAAGCTGCTGGGCACTGGCTGGATGCTCCATGTGGATGCCTGCCGCGATACGCAGCGCGCCTATCCCGCGCCGGAGCGCTCCCACTTCCCGGATCGTGTCTCGCGGCTCCTCGATGACGAGCGCCGGGCCTTTTTCGGGCAGGACATCTGCTACCGCACGTCCACCTTCCTGACCGTCACCTGGCTGCCCAACTTCCATGCCGCGCGCATGGCGGGAGCGGCCAGGGGCGGGCGACCTTCCTCCACGCTTGAAAAAACTCTTGAGACCTTCCGCAATACTCTGCTGGAATTCGAGGATGCCTGCTCCGCCGTACTGAGTATGCAGCGTCTTGCGGAATACGACCTGCCTGACGCCGCCGGTGTCCCCGCCCGCTGGTCGGAGCTGCTGGCCTGGCTGCAAAGCTGCCTGACCGGCACGCTGCACCCCCTGCGCGTACCGCATATCCCCATGTATCTGGATGCCGTGCTGGGGAGTGAAGATCTGACCGGCGGACTTGCCCCGCGTCTGGGCAACCGCCATCTGGCCATCGTGAGCATCGACGGCCTGCCGCAGGAGTCATGGCCCGCCATGCTGGCCATGCTGGATGAGATGCCCTTTGAACTACGCTACTCCACCCGCTTCATCTGCCTTGACCAGTATGATGCGGAACGGGAAGTCAACCGGCAGGTCAAGGGCTGGAACCAGCGCGTCCTCGGCTTCATGGATCAGTTCCTGAACAATCCCAACCCCAAGGTCAATCGGGATGCGCTGGCCATGCGCGAAGATGCGGAAGACGCCAAGACGGAAGTCCAGTCCGGGATCGTCGGTGCAGGCTATCTGACCTCCTGCATCGTCCTGCTGGACAAGGATACGGAAGTCCTGGCGGAGAATGCCCGCACGCTGCGCCGGGCCATACAGGCGGCGGGCTTCGGCTGCCGCATTGAGACCGTCAACGCGCTGGAAGCCTGGCTCGGCAGCCTGCCCGGCAACAGTTACGCCAATCTGCGCCGGCCCATCGTCAATACGCTCAACCTTGCGGATCTGCTGCCTCTGCAATCCGTCTGGACAGGGCAGGATGCCTGCCCCTGCCCCTTCTATCCGCCGGACTCCCCTCCGCTGGCCGTTTTTCTGACCGACGGTTCCACGCCGTTCTGGTTCAATCTGCATGAAGGGGATCGTGGTCACACGCTTGTCTTCGGCCCCACGGGCGCAGGCAAGTCCACGCTGATCGCGGAGATCGCCTGGAACTTCCGGCGCTATGCCAATGCCCGCATCTTCGCCTTCGACAAGGGTATGTCGCTGTTTCCCCTGGCCGCCGCCCTTGGCGGTTCCCATTACGAGATCGGCGTGGATGACAAGCTGGCCTTCGCTCCCCTGCAACACATCGACCAGCCCGGAGAGACCGCCTGGGCGGCGGAATGGCTCGCTTCTCTCCTCGAATTGCAGAACGTGGCCGTGCTGCCCGCCATGCGCAACGCCATCAACACCGGTCTGCGGGAGCTGGCCAATCAGCCGGAGCACATGCGTTCACTGACCAATCTGCTGCATCTTGTGCCGGATATGCAGATCCGGGAAGACCTTGCGCATTTCACGCTCAAGGGGGCTATGGGCAGCCTGCTCGATGCGGAATCGGATACGCTGGGCCTTTCGTCCCTTGTGGTCTTTGAGGTCGAGGAACTCATGAAGCAGGGGGATCGCAATCTCATCCCCGTGCTGACCTATCTTTTCCATCGCATCGAACAGGCCCTGGATGGCCGTCCGACGCTGCTCATCCTGGACGAGGCGTGGATCATGCTGGGGCATCCCGTCTTTCGCGCCAAGATCCGGGAATGGCTCAAGGTGCTGCGCAAGGCCAACTGCGCGGTGCTGCTGGCCACGCAGGCGCTTTCCGATGCCCGCAACAGCGGCATCATCGACGTGCTTGTGGAGTCCTGCCCCACCAAGATCTATCTGCCCAATGCCGAAGCCATGAACCGGGATAACCTCGACCTGTATCAGGCGTGCGGCCTCAACGACCGCCAGATCGGCATCATCACCCATGCTCGCCCCAAGCGGGACTACTACATGGTCAACGGCTATGGCCGCCGTCTGTTCCAGCTCGGCCTGCGCCGGAAGGAACTGGCCTTCGTGGGCGCGTCGGACAAGGAAAGCATCGCCCGTATCAAGGCGCTCATGGCCCAGCATGGGCCTGATGCCTGGCAGGAAGCGTGGATGAACGAACAGGATTAGGCCCCTGACAGGAGGACGCCATGAAGAAGACAGCCCTTGCCGCCATCGTATTTGCCGCCCTGTACACCGCTCCGGCCCATGCCGGGAACGTGTACTGCGTCAACTGCTCCACCAGCGCCATGCAGGCGCTGGAAAAGGCGCTGGCCAACTCCCAGCTCGCGGAGCTGAAACTGGCCTATGACCAATACGTCCAGCAGACGGCACAGCAGATCCAGATGGTGCAGCAGAATATCGAGCAGTACGCCAATATGGTGCAGAACACCGTCCAGCTCCCGGCGCATCTCATCCAAGAAGTCTCTGGAGAACTGAGCAAGCTTGGCCGTCTGACCGGGGCCCTGCACACCATGCGTAACGACATCACCGGCATGGCCAATGTCTTTGACGAGCTGTACCGCACCCGCGACGAGTTCCGGGAACTGGCGTCCCTGCCCCGTGACATGCTCTCCGGGGGCGCGGTGACCTATCGGACGTATTGGGACAACTGGAGCGACCGCGTGGACGAATCCACCAAGGCGACCTTCCAGCTCTCGGCCAGCCAGCTCAAGGATCTTGAGGATGCGGGCAGGATGGAAGCCTACATCAACGAGTTGCTGTCCACGCCCGACGGGCAGCAAAAGGCCATCATGGCGGGCAATCAGCTTGCCGCCCTGCAAATACAGGAGTCCCGCCAGCTCCGCGAACTTATCGCAACGAAGTTCCAGGCGGATATGGCGGGACAGTCCAAGGAGGAAAAGGTGGATCAGATGGAGGAGAACTTACATCGCAAAATGCTTGATGGGTTTGACAAGTTGGATACCACATCCAAGCCTGATCCATTTTAGATGCTACTCGCTGACTCGTGAATATGTTCCTGTATCTCCATTTACCGTTGTTATCGTAATACTGTCATCATTGTTGATTTTTATAATTGTTGGATCATCCGAATTTTGTATTGATATTTTTATAATTCCGTTTTCTTTTGATAAAATTTTATACGTGAATCCAAAAAAAGTTTCTTTGGTAATTTTTATGCTATCAGGAACTTTCTCATTTACAACCTCTTGCTTCCATTGCCCCTCCAATTCAAAGGCATGGACGGATTGAGTTATAAACATGACGGACACTGCACAAAAAGCAAAAAATATTTTCCGCATAATAATACTCCTCATAGGATTTGTGTTGCTCTTGGATACTAATCCTGTTCATGCGGAAGTTCAAGGCGGAACCATCGTCTCAGATATTGTGTCAAAGTTCCACAATGAACTTTCACGGTATGAATCCGTCATGCTCAAGTACGCAAAGGTTGTTTTTTACTGGTGTGCTGTGCTTGAGATTGTATTTCTCGGCATAAAAAAAGCTCTTGGCGCTTCGGACATTAAGGATGCCATCAAGGATTTTGTCATGATTCTGCTTGGCGCTGGATTTTTCCTTGCCGTCATCAACAACTACCATGAATGGACATGGAACGTTATCAACGGCCTCAAGACCATCGCGGGTGAAGCGACAACCCTCGTAGACGCTTCGGATAAGCCTTTTACTGTTGGTCTTGAAATATCGAAGTCTCTGTTTAGTAAAACAAAGTTAATTAAGCCTCTTGATTCTTTAGCCTACATCCTTGCAGGCATGGCGATTCTCTTCTGCTTCGCGCTGATCACGCTGCAAATCATCATGATCAAGTGCGAGTGCATCGTGGCCATGTGCGCGTCGGCCATCCTGCTGGGCCTGGGGGCCACGTCCTTTTTCCGGGAGTACGCCATCAACGCGCTGCGCTACGTCTTTGCTGTGGCCTTCAAGCTGATGACCATGCAGCTCGTCATGGGCGTGGGTATCAATTTTATCACCACGTTGCAAGTTTCAGAAGAGATGGATTGGGCGCAGATCGGTGTCACCATCTGCTTCTGCGTCATCTTCTATTCGCTGGTGAAGACGCTGCCGGACGTGGTGTCCGGGATCATCAGCGGCTCGCATGTGAGCACGGGCAACGCCCTGTCGTCCACGGTGGCGACGATGGGAGCCGCCGCCGTGGGGGCCGGGGCGCTGGGCATGGCCGCCGCGCGCAACATCGGCCTAGCGGCCAGGACGGCGCGGGCCGAAGGGGCGTCCGGCATAGGCGGCACCATCAGGGGCGCGGCCTCGCATCTCTGGGGGGCATCCCGCGAAGCGTCGCACAACAGGGGGGAGCGGCAAAGCACCGTGGCCTCCAGCCTGCGCAACCGCCTGCTTCAGGCGCAGATGCCCAAGATGCCGGACGGCGAATAGCGCAACAAGGAGAGCGTCATGCCCTATTTACCTCAATTTTTGAAAAAGAAGCTCACGACCATGCCTGAACCCGCCTTGAGAAGGCTTGCGCATATCACCAGGCGCATCGCTCTTTTTTCATTCGCCTCATTGCCGTTTCTGATGGGCTGCATTTTCTACATGGTGCGCCCTGACATCTCCGAGGCTTTGCTTCGTGTCTTTTTCGCGACCATGCTGGTTGGCGCGATGCTTTTGGTTTTCGCGGAGCTGCTGAAGATCACCAAGTCATCACGCCAAGAAGAATTGATCGACATCATACTGCTTTCCATGATGACGTTTTTTTTCTCTATCCTCTGCGTTGGAATAGTATCTACGGTGTTTTTCCTTTAGCCAGGCTGTAATCGATAGCAAAGAAAGAAGCATATGAAACAAGTGTGACGAGCAGCATTAAAGAAATTATCCACCTCTCTCTGCCTTCAATTGTATTTATAATTTTGGAAATGTCTGCTCTTTCTTGATTGATAACAAACTTCTGAACTGTGTTTTTTATTTTAAAACACACCAGAAAGTAGAGGACATAGATGATAAGAGAAAAAGATAGAGACCTATTCCGACAGAAAAGAAGTTGTAAGCCCCTCTGCCGAATGCCGCAAAGGCAAAGGCGGAATTGGCCACCACGGCGATGGAAGCAAGGATATTCAATGCGGAGTGGGCTTGCGAACTTGTGAGCGAGTACAGCGAAAGCCATTGGGAAATGTTGTTTTGTGCATCGGGACGGGTCGCCGGGGACGCGGCTCTGGCGACGGATCCTCGCCGTGCCCTCGTCCTGACCGGAGTGAGCGGACGGCGCGCATAGGGGCGTTTTCGAGATGCCTTCATGATCAACCTCCTGTTTGAGGAGAGGCAATATGAGCTTTTTCGACACGAAAGAAAAGACGCCTGCCATTGAAAGCGAACACGGCGGGGCTGAAAGCGATACGAGGGATACCTGCCTGCTCGCTGTCAGAGAATTCTGCGTTGAGAGCAATGAAGGACGCGGCATCTGGAAAGTCATTGATGAGCAGCGGGAACTTCTTGAATGCCTGCAAAAGCATTCGCCGGAGACCCTGCGGCGCTGCCCGTGGATAGAGGGCTGGCTGGCCCGGACGGACATGTTTCTGGTCAATCTTGCCCGCATTCTCGGCTTGCCGGACACGCCGCCTGGAGTGGTGAGATTCCCGCGCCCCTGGCCCGAACGCCAGCCGCACCAGCAGTCATAAGGGGAACCATATGTTCACGCTGTTTTCTTTCCTGGGCCGGAAGTTTGACGAGCTTTCCGAAACATCACTCAGAAGGCTCAATTACGCCCTGCGCATATTGGTCATGCTCATTGCCGCGTTGCTTCTTGCCGTGTTCTGGGTGCTTTTCCCTAAAGCGGGCTGGGATGTTGTTGCAGGTTTCTTTACTTTTATATTTATTCTGTTTTGCATAGACATGGGCGTTTCCCTTAAAAAAGTGAGAGAAAAAGAATCTTCTGAATTGAGTGAATCATGCAAGTTTCTTCTTGGACTCTGCTTTGTGCTGTCATTCGGCTTGTTTGTATTTATTCGGCTAGCTTTGGAAACATTTAAACATTGATGCCAAGTGCGTAACACAATAAGGAGCGCGTCATGCCCTATTTACCTCAATTTTTGAAAAAGAAACTCACGACCATGCCTGAACCCGCCTTGAGGAGGCTTGCGTATGTCGCCACGCGCATCGCTCTTTTTTCATTCGCCTCATTGCCGTTTCTGATGGGCTGCATTTTCTACATGGTGCGCCCTGACATCCCAGAGATTTTGCTTCGTGTCTTTTTCGCGGCCATGTTGGTTGGAATATTTTTGGGGGCTTTCATGGAGCTAATGAAGATCACTGAATCATCAAGTCGAGAAGAATTGATGGAATGCCTATTATTTTCCATAATACTGTTTTCCCCCTGTCTTTTGCTTGTTTGTCAAATTGTTATTTTATTTTTTCAGACAAACCACAGTCAATAAACAAGAAAGATAAAAATGATATGGATATGACAAATAATATTAATAAAAATACACGTCCCTCTCTACGTTCAATCGTATTTACCATTTTTAATAATTCAATCTTTTCTTGATTGAGGACAAAGTTTTTGATTTTTTTCTTTGCTTCAAAACAGACCAGAAAATAGCCGACATAGGCGGCAAGAGAAACAAGATAGAGACCTATTCCGACAGAAAAGAAGTTGTAAGCCCCTCTGCCGAATGCCGCAAAGGCAAAGGCGGAATTGGCCACCACGGCGATGGAAGCAAGGATATTCAATGCGGAGTGGGCTTGCGAACTTGTGAGCGAGTACAGCGAAAGCCATTGGGAAATATTGTTTTGCGCATTGGGACGAGCCGCCGGGGACGCGGCTCTGGCGACGGATCCTCGCCGTGCCCTCGTCCTGACTGGAGTGAGCGGACGGCGCGCATGGGGGCGTTTTCGAGATGCCTTCATGATCAACCTCCTGTTTGAGGAGAGGCAATATGAGCTTTTTCGGCAAGAAAGAAAAGGCGTCCGCCGGAACGACGGACGAGCACAGCCCTTACCTGAACGCCCGGCGGGAGTGGCTGGAGCGGTATGGTTCCTACATCGCCCGCGCCCGACACTGGCGGCAGGCGGCGCTGCTGTCTCTGCTGCTTTTGCTGGTGTCGCTGGGCGGCAACATCATGCAGTCCATGCAGGTCAAGGCCGTGCCCTACATCATCGAGGTGGACAGGCTGGGCAAGGCGTCGGTGACGACTCGCGCGGATCAGGCCAGCGCCGCGCCGCTGCGGCTCATTCAGGCCGACATCGCGAGCTTCATCACGGACTGGCGCACGGTCACGGCGGACGTGGAGCTCCAGCGGCAGATGATCCAGCGGCTTTCCTTTTACTGCGCGGGCAGCGCCAAGGGCGTGCTGAAGGAGTGGTTCAGCACGAACAATCCCTATGAGATCGCCAAGGGAGGACGCCTTGTGCATGTGGAAGTGAAAAGCCTGCCGCTGCCGGTCTCCAGTGACTCCTATCGTGTGGAGTGGACTGAGACCGTGCGCTCCCATGCCGGAGTGGCGCTGGAGAGCACCGCGTTCGAGGCGACCGTCACCATACGCATCGTCCCGCCTACATCCGAAGCCGTCCTGCTGCACAATCCCGGCGGGGTGTACATCACGCACCTTTCCGCCAGCAAGGTCTTCAAGTGAGGAAGGACATGATGAAAAAGACGTGGTTTTTGCCGCTCTCCCTGCTCCTGCTGCCGCATGTCGTCTGGGCGGCGGATACGGGCAAGTCCGATGAGCTCCCGCTGCCGCCGGGCTTTTATGACGGCCTGCTCAGTCCTGATGCCGTGCCCCTGACGGGACGCGAGAAAAAGGCGCTGAACCTGACACGTGATTGGGCGGGGCGCGGCCCGGCTCCCGTCCTCTCCCGGTCGGGGAAGCTGGTCTACGTCCACGGGGCAAGTCTGCCGACCATCCTGGCCAGCCCCATGCAGGTCTGCGACGTGGAGCTCCAGCCGGGGGAATCGGTCAATGAGGTCATCGTGGGCGATTCGGCCCGCTGGATGGTGGAGACCGGCACGGCGGGGGATACGACGCATCTTTTCATCAAACCGGTGGACGCCGGACTGGAGACCACGGCGGTGGTCACGACGGATCGCCGCGTCTACCATCTCCGCCTTGTCTCGCAACGGACGGGGCATACGCCGTATGTGGGCTTTGTCTATGCCGACGCCATGAAGATGCGCCTTGAGGAACAAAAGGCGGAACGACAGCGCGAACAGGAGCGCAATACGGCGGACATGGGCGGCATGGCCGTGGACATTTCCACCCTGAACTTCAACTACGAGGTGAAGGGCAAGGCGTCGTGGAAGCCGGTGCGCGTCTTTGACGACGGCGAAAAGACGCATATCCACCTGCCGCGCAAGGTCGCGGAAATGCCCGTCCTGCTCGCCCGCAAGAATGGCGAAAACGTCATGGTCAATTATCGTGTTGACGGCGGCAAGATCAGCGTTGACGGAGTGTTCGAGGAAATTTCCCTCCTGCTTGGCGTGGGGAAGAACAGGGAAGAGATCCGTATCCACAGGAAGGACTCATGAACGATTCCTCGCCCAATGGACTGGACATCTCTCCCGATCCGGGAACGACCCGGATGCGGAAGTGGCCACTGTATGCGGCCTGCGGTGCGGCATTGCTGCTGTTGGCCGCCCTGATTTACAGCGTCTCCTTTTCTCACAGGCCCGCCGAACAAAGCGCCGCCGTGCCGGAGCCCGAACATGCGGAAGACGTGAAGCCGCTGGTGGACGCGCAGGGACAGGGCGTGGCCGGGCCGCTGCCCGGAGCGACCGCGCCCGCCGTCTCCGGAGCGCAAAAGGAAACACCTGACGAAAAACGTCCGCCCGTGGTGGTCGTCCAGAAGTCCACGGCGGAGGAGCAGCGCGTGGAGCAGCTTCGGCGGACGCGCAGCCAGTCGTACATGAGCGCGCTGTCCTCGCCGCTGGTCTCGGTACGCCGCACGGCGGCCCCGGCAGAGGCCAACGCGGCGGCCCCGGCAGCCGTCCCCGGCTCATCGGGACAGGCCGGCCATATCCCGCCGTCGGAAAATTACGATCCGGCGGCGGACAGGGACAAGGAAGCGTTCTTCGCGCGCGCCCGCAAGGATACCTCATGGCAACTTGCCGAACAGCGCACGGAAGGTATGCCCTATGAGCTCAAGACGGGCTCGGTGGTTCCCGGCGTCATGCTGACGGGCGTGAATTCGGACTTGCCGGGCAACATGATCGCGCAGGTCTCGCAGAATATCTACGACACGGCCACCGGACGCCATCTGCTCATCCCGCAGGGGTCGAGGCTGTACGGGATCTACGATTCCCGCGTGGTCTACGGGCAGGAGCGCGTCCTCATCGCCTGGAATAGGCTCATCTATCCGGACGGGTCATCCATCACGCTGGGAGCCATGCCCGGCGCGGACATGGGCGGCATGGCCGGCCTGAATGATCAGGTGAACAACCATTACCTGCGCATCTTCGGCTCGGCGCTGATGATGTCTCTGGTCTCCGGTGGCATGGCCTACGCTATGGACAGCACCAACGACTCCACGGAGACGGACAACGGCACGCGCATGAGCGACGAGATGACCTCGGCGCTTGCCGCGCAGCTCGGACAGGCCACCACGACGCTTCTCCAGCGCAATCTGAGCATCAAGCCGACGCTGGAGATCCGGCCCGGCTACCAGTTCAACATCGTGGTGACGAAAGACATCATTTTCCGCCAGCCCTATACGCGCTGGCGGCAGTGAGGTTTCCATGAAGGAACGGCATTACGGTCTTCAGGATCAGAAGGAGTCCCGCCGTCCCCGGACGGCCTTCTGGGTGGCGCTGGCGGCCATTCCCGTGCTGGCGCTGCTGGGCATGACGGCGGCCACCTTCAAGGCGGCGTCGGACTACGGCTTCCATGAGGCCCTCGGCGCTCCGCTGTTCAGGCTGGGCAAGCTGCCCGTCTACGCGCCGTGGAAGATCTTCATCTGGGACATCCATCCAGACATCATGACCGGCGCGCAAACGGTCGGCCAGACGTTCTTCATCCTGCCGCTGATGTTCGTGCTGCTGTGCGTCATGGCCATGCGCCTGCTCCGGGGCAATGCCATCCTGCACGGATCCGCGCGCTGGGCCACGGAACGGGAGATACGGGACATGGGCTATCTCAACGGCCAGGGCGTCTATGTGGGCGGCTGGTGGGACGCCAAAAAGAAGCGCCTGCGCTATCTGCGGCACAACGGCCCGGAACACATCCTGTGCTTCGCGCCCACCCGTTCCGGCAAGGGCGTGGGCCTCATCCTGCCGACCCTGCTTGCCTGGCAGGGGTCGTCCATCACGCTGGACATCAAGGGGGAAAACTGGGCGCTGACCGCCGGCTGGCGGCGATCGCAAGGGCACAAGGTGCTGCGGTTCGATCCCACGGATGCCTCCGGCAACGGCTGCTCCTTCAATCCGCTGGCGGAAGTGCGGCTGCACAGCCTTGAGGCCATACAGGACGTGCAGAATATCGCCCTCATGCTCATCGATCCGGACGGCAAGGGGCTGAGCGAACACTGGACAAAGGCCGCCTTTTCCTTCTTTGGCGGGGCCATTCTCCATTGCTGCATCACCGTCATGGCGCGGGAGAAGCGCTTCGCCACCCTGCATGACCTGACGCTCACGCTGGCCGGGGAAAAGGGTTCGATGGACGAGCTGTTGAGCGCCATGACCGGCTCCCATGACGATCTGTTCGGGAAGTTCGAGCAAAAGCCGTCCGCCGAAGTCATGCACGCCTGCCATGTCTTCATCGCCTCCAGCGCGCGGGAGATGCTGGCCAAGGAGAAGAAGGAGCGCTCCGGCGTCTTCTCCACGGCGCTGGTCAACATGGGCCTGTACCGCGATCCCATCATCGCCCTGAACACCTCGCGGTCGGATTTCCGGCTGAAAGATCTGATGAACAGCGACTCGCCGGTGGATCTCTATCTGGTTGTGCCGCCAAGCGGCATCGACCGTGTGCGCCCGCTGATGCGCCTCATGGTGGACATGATCGTCCGCCATGTCTGCGCGAAGATGGAATTCGAGGGCGGCGCGAGCAAGGCGGGCTACAGGCATCGCCTGCTGTTCATGCTGGACGAGTTCACGTCTCTGGGCAAGCTGCCGGTCATCGAAAAGGGGCTTGCCTACATCGCCGGGTACGGCGGCAAGCTCTACATCATCATCCAGGACATCCGTCAGCTCTATGGCGAATACGGCAAGGAGACCTCCATCATGGGTAACTGCCATGTGCGCATCGCCTACGCGCCCAATGATCCCGAAACGGCGGAAGTACTGTCCAAGATGACAGGTCAGACGACGGTGGTTGAACGCAAGGAGTCCCTGTCCAAGGGCAAGGGGGGCACGTCCCGCTCCATCAGCATCTCGGAAACGGCCCGTCCGCTGCTGACGCCGGACGAGTGCGGCAAGCTGCCCGGCGCGGTGAAGGACGCATCGGGCAAGGTCGTCAAGCCCGGCCACATGCTTGTCTTCACGGCGGGACAGCCGCCCATTTACGGGCGGCAGATCCTCTACTTCCGCGATCCGGTGTTTTCCGAACGCTCGAAGATGCCCGCTCCCGCCGTGTCGGATTCCCTGTATCGCGCGCCCGCGCCGGCAGAGGAACAACCGTCCGCGCCTGCGCCCACGATACGCTTTGAGGATTTTCTGGAGGACGCATGATCCGTTGCGTCATTGCCGTTCTGGCCCTGCTTGCCTTGGGCTATGCAAGCGGTTTTCGCCTCAACGTCACTGGTTCGCTGCCGCGCGGCGTCTACCGGCTGGCGGACGGGCCGCTCCGGCGGGGGGATGTGGTGGGCTTCTGTCTGGAGGGATCCTTCGCCGACCTGGCCAGGGAGCGCGGCTATGTGGCCTCCGGTTCCTGCCCGTCCGGCCTGCGGCCCCTCATGAAGCGCCTTGCCGGTCTGCCCGGCGATCAGGTGCGCCTGACGGATGAAGGGATCGTCTGTGGGCCGGAGGACAAGCCCCGTCGCTGGCCGGGCGTCCCTCTGGCCAGAGACGGCAAGGGAAGGCCGCTTGCGCGGGCGTCCCTGCAAGGCGTGATACCGCCTGGCAGTGCCCTTGTGCTGGCGGATCATCCCGGCAGTTTCGACAGCCGGTATTTCGGATTCGTGCCGCTGGACAGTCTTGTCCGGATGGAGCCTGTATTCGTTCTGGAAAGGAGCAATCATGAGTGACACAAGGGAAAAGCAGCATAAACAGGGAGAACGGCGAAAGCCGTTCCACGAGCGGTTTGCGGAGAAGGTCATCTCCCTGCTGGAGCAGGGAACAGCCCCTTGGCAGAAGCCGTGGGAACCCGCACGGGGCATGTCGTTCCACAATCCCGCAAGCGGCACGGTCTACAAGGGCGTGAACCGGCTGAACCTGGCCATTTCGTCCCTGGAGAACGGCTTTGACGATCCGCGCTGGATGACCATGCGGCAGGCCAACGAACAGGGCTACCGCATCAGGAAAGGCAGCAGATCCACGACCATCGTCTACTACTCGTTCACACGGGAGCGGGACAGGCTGGACGATGCAGGCAGACCGATCCTCGGCGAGGACGGCAAGCCGGAACGGGAGACCGTCCTGCTGGAACGGCCTGTAGTGTGCTTTTCCCGCGTTTTCAACGGCTCACAAATCGACGGTCTGCCGCCCTTGGAACTGCCGGCAAAGCGTTACGAATGGGAGCCGCAGGAACGGGCGGAAGCCCTGCTGAAAGCTTCCGGTGCTGTCATCAAGCATGACCAGGCGGATAAGGCGTTCTACCGACCGTCCACGGATGAGATCCATCTGCCGCCGCGCTCCAGCTTTGATGCCGGCGATAAATACTATGCCACAGCTCTGCATGAGCTTGGTCATTGGACTGGCCATACCTCCCGTCTGGATCGGGAGTTCGGCCCGCGCGGTACCCAGGCGTATGCCAAAGAGGAACTGCGGGCGGAGATCGCCTCGTGGATGCTGGGAGAAGACATCGGCGTCGGCCATGATCCTGGGCAGCACGCCGCCTATGTCCAGAACTGGATCCAGGCGCTGAAGGATGATCCGCACGAGATCATCCATGCCTGCCGCGCCGCCGAACACATCCGGGACTATGTGCTGGAGCTGGAACGGGAACTCGGCCTCGACAATCGTGAGCCGGAGCGCGGAGAATCCCTTGCCGACTTTGAGGAGATCGAAACCGGCGGGGAGGATGCGGAGCGGAGCGTCCCGCAAAAGACTTCGCCGGAAAAGACATGGCTTAATGTCGCCTTCAGGGACAAGAACGAGGTCAAGCGGCTCGGCGCACGCTGGGATGTGGATCGCAAGCAGTGGTACGCCCCGGCGGGAACCGACCTTGAACCGCTGCGTCCGTGGCTTGCCGAAGCCGAACAGGCGCGGGATGTCCCCGAACTATCCTCCGCCCGGCGGAACGATGGCGCGTCAAAGGATGCCGTCGAGCGGTATCCGTCACGGGAGACTTCCCCGGAGAGGACATGGCTCAACATTCCCTACACGGCCAGGAACACGGCCAAGAAGCTGGGGGCACGCTGGGACAGGGACAACAAGCGGTGGTACGCCCCGGAAGGCGTTGACCTTGCTCCCCTGCGGCCCTTTTTGTCCGAACAGCAACAGGAGCGAGATATGGCTGTCAGCGGCTCGGTATCCACGGTGGAAAGGCGGGCGGAAAAGCCCACGGCGCTGCATGTGCCCTATGAAGACAAGGAACTGGCCAAGAAGCTGGGCGCGCGCTGGGACAGGGAGCGCAAGCAGTGGTACGCGCCGGTGGGGACCGACCTTGAGCCGCTGTCGCCTTGGCTCAATGCGAAAGAGGTGGAACGTCGTTCTCAGCAAACTTTGGATCCGCAACAGGAGTTTGCCCGCAAGCTGGAAGAGCTGGGCCTCGATCTGCGGGGCGAGTTGCCCGTGCTGGACGGCAGGACGCACCGCGTGCCTGTGCTGGCCAAGAACGGCAAGGGCCTGGACGGGGCCTACTGCCTGCATGGCGACGGCATCCCCGCCGGCTGGGCGCAGAACCACATCACCGGCGAGCTGATCAAGCTCAGGGCGACCGGTGTCGTCCTTGCGCCGGAGGAGCGCGAACGGCAGCAACGGGAACGGGCGGAGCGCCTGCGCGAAGCGGAAGCGGAACGCCGGGCGGCGTATGATGCCGCCGCTTCCCGCTGCAAGGAAATGTGGGATCGCTTTGCCGGCGTCACGGACGCCCCCTATCTGGAAGCCAAGGGCGTGGATGCCTTCGGGGTGAAGCAGGACGGACTGAACCTCATCATCCCGGTACGCAATGTGGACGGAGAGATGCGCGGCTTCCAGGCCATCGCTCCGGACGGGCAGAAAGCCTTTGCCAGGGGGATCGAAAAGAAGGGCAACTTCCACCTTATCGGCGGTGAGGACAGGGATTTGTCGCATGGGGAGATCCTGATTTGTGAGGGCTATGCCACGGGCGCGAGCCTGCATATGGCCACGGATATGCCGGTGGCCGTCGCCTTTGATGCGGGCAATCTGCGCTCCGTGGCCGAAGCCATCCGGGAACGGCATCCCAATGCCGCTATCATCATCTGCGCGGACAATGACCACACCAGGGAAAACAATGTCGGCGTGGAAAAGGCCAAAGAGGCCGCGCAGGCCGTGGGAGGGATAGCCGTCATCCCCGAATTCTCCAGAGAGGAGAAGGCGCGGGGCCAGACGGACTTCAACGATCTGCACCGTTCCAGAGGGCTTTCCGCCGTTCGGGAGCAGGTCGCTGAACAGGAGCTGGAGCGGTAGCATGAACGTCTCCGATATAGCCAGCATGTTTGCCGCCCTGGGTTCCTGCGCCGCCGCTCTGGCGACATGGCGCACGGTGACGGAAATGAAGCGGCAGCGGGAAGCCTCATGGCGTCCGGACATCGCCTGCATCTTTCCTGTCCTCACCACCGGAGAGGATGCCCCCTGTCTCCGGCTTCGCAATGTCGGATTCGGCGTGGCCAAAGATGTGCGCGTGGAGCTTTCCATGCCCCTGGAGCGACTCATTCCCGTCGTTAACGAGGCGCTGCGGGACGAAGGCATCTCTTTGGCGCGAGAAGACGGGCAGATAAAGATTTTCCACTCTGAAGAAAACGGCTTTTCAAGCAGGGGCCTTTCCCTTCCGTGCGCGGCTTTTATCGATCACCTGCTGCCCGGCGGGGAACATGCCGCTGAAATGAAGCTGCCCGCCTACCTCCTTCCTCTGCTTGAACTGGCGGTGGAATGGGGGCTTGAGCGGGACAATGCCCGGATGCGGGATGTGCTCGGAGAGTTCACGCTGGAAGCGGATATACGCTTTTCCGACATGGGCGGCGTGCCGCACCAGAGGAAGCGCACGTTCGCTTTTTTCGGCGCTGTCCATGACATCCCGCAGAGGAATTTCATCATTCGATTCAAATGAGAGGAGCGTATGCGCGTATTTATTGCGGAAAAACCTTCACTGGCCCAGGCTATCGCCGAAAATCTGTCGCCGTCGCCGCGCCGCTGCAACGGGTATTGGGATTGTGGCCAGGACAAGGTGACATGGTGCTTTGGTCACATCTTCACACAGTGCGATCCGGAGGACTATGACCCGACCTGGAAAAGCTGGCGCGTCCTTCCCGTCGTACCTCCCGCTTGGCGCATGAAGCCCAAGAAAGATGCCGAGGCGCAGATCGCCGTCATTGGCGACCTGCTGCGCAAGGCCGATTCGGTCGTCCATGCGGGCGACCCGGATCGGGAAGGCCAACTCCTCGTTGACGAGGTGCTGGAGCACTTCGCCTATGCAGGCCCGGTAAAGCGGATCTGGCTGGCCTCTCTTGATGCCCGCTCCGTGGCAAAGGCGCTGGCCGGCCTGACGGACAATGCCGCCTATGCCTCCTTGCGGGACGCGGCCCGCGCGCGTTCCCGCGCTGACTGGCTAGTAGGTCTCAACGCTACCCGTGCCCTGACCAATCTTGGTCGGGATTCCGGTATCTTCGAGACTCTTTCGCTGGGCCGCGTCCAGACGCCCGTCCTCAATCTGGTCGTCTCGCGGGACAGGGCCATCGCCGCCTTCAAGCCCATAGATTATATGGTGCCGGAAGCGACCTTCGAGCATACGCGCGGGACTGTCGTCGCCCGTTTCGTTCCCGGAGAACTGCAAGACGGACTGGATGACCAGGGACGGCTGGTCAAGGCGGCAGCCGTGGACGCCATCCTTGATGCGGTACGCGGCAAAACTGGCTCCGTGACCTCGGTCGCCCAGGAGAACCGTCAAAAAGCGCAACCCAAGCCCCACAGCCTGTCAACGCTGCAAAAGGCGGCCTCGGCGCGGTTCGATATGACGGCGCAGCGTGTACTGGATGTGGCTCAGTCGCTGTATGAAAAGAAGCTCACGACCTATCCGCGCTCGGATTGCAATTATTTGCCGTCGGAGCAGTTCGAGGATGCCGCGCGCATCCTCGGCGCGCTTGCCCGCGTCCCTGGACTGGAAGCCGCCGCGCAAGGGGCCGATCCCTCTCTGAAGTCCGCCGCATGGGACACCGGCAAGGTGACGGCGCACCATGCCATCATCCCCACCGGCGAGATGCCCGGAACTCTGACTGAAGATGAGCGCAAGCTGTATGAGCTCATCGCCGTAGGCTACATCGTCCAGTTCCATCCCGCCATGCGCTATACGTCGCAGAAAGTCGTGCTGGACGTGGAAGGTACGGTCTGGCAGGCCACGGGCCGTCATGTGGTGGAACCGGGCTGGACGCGCGTCACGCGGGAAGCGGACGAGGAAGCCGAACCGGAGCAGTCTCTGCCCGCATTGGCGCGGGGGGATGCCGTCACCTGCAAGGCGGTGGATGTCCTGAGGAAGAAAACCTCTCCGCCGGCGCGCTGGACGGAGGGCACGCTCATCGAGGCAATGACCAATGTCCACCGCTTTGTCGATGACGCCGATGCGAAGGGGATTTTGCGGGAAAACGAGGGCATAGGCACCGAAGCGACCCGTGCCGGGACCCTGGAGACCCTGAAAGCGCGCAAGTATCTGGTCAGTCAGGGCAAGGCGCTTGTTTCGACACGTCTGGCCGGGCAGGTCATCGACGCGGTGCCGCAGGCGCTGAAAGATCCCGTGACCACGGCGCGCTGGGAAAGCCGCCTGAAAGCCATCGCCGACGGCACGGACTCTCTGGATGCCTTCATGGCTGATCAGGCGGCCATGCTGCCCGCACTGCTTGCGCCGCTGCTCTCCGGGGAGATCGTCATCAAGGTGGATGGGCCGGTCTTTCCCTGCCCGGCCTGCGGCAAGCCGCTCCAGAAAAGCAGCAACGAGCGCGGCCCGTTCTGGCGCTGCTTGCGTGCGGATCTGCATCCCGACGGCAAGCCCGTCCATCTGCCGGATGACCGGGGCCGTCCGGGCGAACGCCGCGCGCCGACGCTGACGGAGTTTGCCTGTGAGACCTGCGGCAAGCCTTTGCGCCATGTGGCGGGCGAAAAAAACGGGCGGCGATATGACTTCTTTGCCTGCTCCGACAAGGCGTGCGGCGCGACTTTCGACAACGTGGACGGCAAGCCCGTGCCCCGCAAGGTCGCTCAGGACTCCGGCTTCGTCTGTCCGGACTGCGGCAAGCCTCTGCGCAGGCAAAGCCGTGTCAGCAGGCGCACGGGCAAGACGTTCACCGTCTACAACTGTTCCGGCTATCCCCACTGCAAGGCGTCGTTTTTCGAGAAAAACGGCAAGCCGGATTTCGGCAACTAACCATCAAAGGAGTACACCATGCCCTTTCTGCGTGCCAGTACGGATATTTCCGTCTTCACCATCGCCTCACCTGATCGCGTCACCTCGCAAAAGCTCAGACAGCACGCCTTCCGTCCCATTGACGACCTGAAAACCGAAACTCTCGCCGCCGGCTGGACGGGTATCGAGGATATGGCCGATACCGCTTTCCATTCTTCGCCTGAGTACGGCGAGTGGCTTTGCTTTACCCTGCGTGTGGATCGCCGCTCCATCCCCGGCGCGGTACTCAAGAAACACTTCGAGGATGCCCTGAAGGAGGAGCGGGAAAATATGGCACGGGCCGGCGCGGATGTCCCCATCGTCAGTCGCACCCGCAAAAAGGAGCTGAAGGAGCAGCTCATGCTGCGTCTTCTTCCGCACGTGGAACCCGTCCCTTCTCTGGTGGATGTGGCCATGAATATGCACACGGGCCTGACGTTTGTCTCCACCGCGAGCAAGGGGCTACTTCAGCTCTTTCAGGACACGGCGGCGGCTTCCTTCGGCGTCACGCCTGAACCGTTGCCCCTGCCGGAAGATCCGCAAACTCCCCTGCGAGCCGTCTTTGACGGGGAAGTGCATACTGATTTCAATGGCCATGCCTATACCTTCTCCCAGGGCGGACAGGTCACGCTGTCCGGCATCTCCAGTGAGGAAGAGGCCGTCACCATCGTGGCCAAGAACGACATGGCCAGCGCGCAGGCCGGGCTGGAAGCCGGTTTTTCCATCGACAGGCTGAAAATCAACATGGAACGGGACGGCGAAGCCTTTGCCTGGCAGTTCAGCCTGACGCCGGAGCTGACGCTTCTTGCCGTGCGGACTCCCAAGACGGAAGAATCAGCCGGCGAAGCCGCCCTGCTGGAAAAACTGTATCTTTTTGAACAGTGCGTCGGCGCTGTCCGCGCTCTCTTTGGCGTGTAATCCGCAATGCGGTAGGGCCGGTCGGTTCCGGTCGGCCCGCCTAAAAGGAGTTCCCATGAAACGATTTTTCCTTTTTCCAGTATTGATCCTGATGTCCGCCTTGCCGCTCACCACTCATGCCGCTGACGCGACCTCATTCGACCCGACTTTGGTCAAAGTCACGGCCAAGCCGATAAGCTCCATCCCCGTAGGCACGATCATCTCCTGGCCGGTAGCCCAAAACCCGGCGGATTGGCAAAATCCCGACGGAAGCTTCAACTGGTTGGAATGTAATGGACAAACCATATCGCAGACAGCCTACCCGGAACTGTTCGCGCTCATGGGGGGAAAGGTGCCCGATCTGCGGGG
>NZ_CALVHE010000002.1 GCF_944327235.1 uncultured Desulfovibrio sp. | reverse complement strand
TCGGCAATCCATATTGCTGCCATTGTCATTTTTTACCTTTAATGAGTCCTGACCCTAGAGCATTTTGCCTTTGAAAAAGGCAAAATGCGAGGCGGCAGCACAGCGCCGCCCGGCCAAAAGTGAGCGGAAAAACCGCGTTTTTTCCGCGAAACGACAGGCCGTATGGTTTGGAACGCGAAGCGTTTCAAACTGAAAATGCTCTATTGCTGTCTGTTTGCGTCGAAGCGTCTTGGTTCGAGAACGATTTCCGTTTGAAACGCTCTGTTGCGCTGTCGCGAGAGGGTCGTATCCCCACGGATGCGGCCCTCTCGCCGCCTAGCGGGGGCGCGGCCCGGCAAGCGGAACAAGTTGCCTTGCCGCCCTCCCTTTGCTAAACTGCACAGCCAATCATCTCTTTTTTTCTGGAGCAGCCCCATGGCCAAGAAACCGGCTCTCACCCCCGAAGAAGCCCGCGCGGAAGCCCTCGGCACCGCGCTTTCCACCATCGAGCGCAAGTACGGCAAGGGCGCCGTCATGAAGTTGTCCGATGACGCCCATGTCCAGATCGCCGTCATCCCCACCGGTTCCATCGGTCTGGATCTGGCCCTTGGGGTCGGCGGCATCCCGCGCGGCCGCATCACGGAGATTTTCGGCCCGGAATCCTCGGGCAAAACGACGCTTACCCTGCACATCATCGCGGAATGCCAGAAGATGGGCGGCACCTGCGCCTTCGTGGACGCCGAACATGCCCTGGATGTCGCCTACGCCAAGCGCCTCGGCGTCAATACCGACGAGCTGCTGATCTCCCAGCCTGACTACGGCGAACAGGCGCTGGACATCGCGGACATGCTGGTGCGTTCCGGCGCGGTGGATCTGGTGGTCGTGGACTCCGTGGCTGCGCTCATCCCGCAGGCCGAACTGGAAGGTGATATGGGCGAGTCGCAGGTGGGCGGACATGCCCGGCTCATGTCGCACGCCATGCGCCGCCTCACCGGCACCATCCACAAATCCCGCACCTCGGTGATCTTCATCAACCAGATCCGCATGAAGATCGGCGCGCAGGGTTACGGCAGCCCGGAGACCACCACCGGCGGCAACGCGCTCAAGTTCTACTCCTCCGTGCGTATGGACATCCGCCGTATCCAGACCCTCAAGGACAAGGAAGAGTCCTTCGGCTCGCGGACCCGCGTCAAGGTGGTCAAGAACAAGGTGGCCCCGCCCTTCCGCAGCGCCGTTTTCGACATTCTGTACGGGCAGGGCATCTCCCGCGCCGGGGAACTGCTGGATCTCGGTCTGGACGCCAAGATCATCGAGCAGAGCGGTTCCTGGTTCGCCTTCGGTTCCGAAAAGCTGGGACAGGGGCGCGAGAAGGTCCGCGCCCTGCTGGAAGAGGATGCCGAATTGCGCGGACGCATCGAAGCACAGGTCATCGAGTTCCTGGGTATGCATCCGCAGGAGTTCACGCCCTCGTCCGAGGATCTCTCCGAAGAGGGCGCCGACGAGCTGCCGCCGGAAGACCTGTAAGCCGTTTCGCTTGTTTCGCCGTGCGGCCGGGGCTGCCCGGCCGCTGACGCGGCGGCCGGACGGCCGCCCCCGCGCATCCCACAAAAGGAACCCCCATGCTGACCGCCAAGGAAATACGCCGGAAATATCTTGCCTTCTTTGCCCGCCACGGCCACCGCATCGTGCCGTCCGGGCCCATCATCCCCGACAATGACCCCACCCTGCTCTTCACCAATGCGGGCATGGTGCCCTTCAAGAAATACTTTACCGGCGAGGAGACGCCCGACTGCCCCCGCCTGACTTCCGCCCAGAAATGCCTGCGTGTCTCCGGCAAGCACAACGACCTTGAGAACGTGGGCCGCACGGCGCGGCATCACACCTTTTTCGAGATGCTGGGCAACTTCTCCTTTGGCGACTATTTCAAGCGGGAAGCCATCCGCATGGCCTGGGAATTCGTCACCGAGGAGCTGGGCCTGCCCAAGGATCGCCTGTGGATCACCGTCTACCGCGACGACGACGAGGCCGAGGCCATCTGGCGCGAGGAGATCGGCGTGCCCGCCGAGCGCATCATCCGTCTGGGCGAGAAGGACAACTTCTGGACCATGGGCGATACCGGCCCCTGCGGCCCGTGCTCGGAGATCCACTACGATCAGGGCGAGGACATGGCCTGCGGCCCGGACTGCGGCGTGGGCCGCTGCGACTGCGACCGCTTCCTGGAGATCTGGAACCTGGTCTTCACCCAGTTCGATCAGCAGGCTGACGGCAGCCGTCTGCCGCTGGCCCGGCCCAACATCGACACCGGCATGGGCCTCGAACGCATCGCCGCCGTCTGTCAGGGCAAGCGCTCCAACTTCGACTGCGACCTCTTCCAGGACATCATCGGCTACGCGGCGGAACTGGCGCATGTGCGCTACAGCTTCAGCGCGCCGGACACCAACGATGTGGACACGGCCCTGCGCGTCATCGCGGACCACGCCCGTTCCGCCTGCTTCCTCATCGCCGCGGGCGTACTGCCGTCCAACGAGGGACGGGGCTATGTGCTGCGCCGTCTGGTGCGCCGCGCCCTGCGCTTCGCCACCCTCATGGGCGTGCATGAGCCCTTCCTCTATCAGGTCTGCCGCAAGGTGACGGAGCTCATGGGCGACGACTATCCCGAACTGACCGAACAGGCCGACTTCATCGCCCGCGCGGTCCGCGAGGAAGAGCAGCGCTTCTCCCAGACGCTGGGCAAGGGTCTCGAACTGCTGGAAGCCGAGCTGGCCGAACTGACCGCGCGCGGGGAGACCCTCATCTCCGGCGAATTCTGTTTCAAGCTGTCGGATACCTACGGCTTCCCGCTGGACATTGTGACCGACGTTTCCGAAAAGCGCGGCTTCCGTGTGGATGCCGCCGGTTTCGAGACCTGCATGGCCGAACAGCGCAAGCGGGCCCGCGACAACCAGAAGAAGGCCGGTCTGCTCGGCGCGCAGGGCGGCGGCGAACTGCCCGCCGCGCTGACGCAGGGACAATGGAACTGCATCTATGTGGGCGACGCCATGCTGACCGCTCAGGGGCACATCCTTGCTCTGGTCGATGAACAGGGAGAAAGCGTCTCCCGTCTGCCTGAGGGTGCCAAGGGCTATCTCGTCTGCACCCAGACGCCCTTTTACGCCGAGTCCGGCGGCCAGTGCGGGGATACCGGCGTCATCAGCGCCGCCGACGGCGCGCAGGCCCGCGTGCTGGATACGCTCAAATGCAACGGCGTGCCCGTGCATCTGGTGGAAGTGTTCTCCGGCGGTCTGGCCGTGGATGCCGAGATCTGCCTGAGCGTGGACGCCGACCGGCGGCGGGCCGTGACCCGCAACCACAGCGCCACCCATCTGCTGCACGCCGCCCTGCGCAAGATACTGGGCGCGCACGTCAAGCAGGCGGGTTCGCTGGTCACGCCGCAGCGCCTGCGCTTCGACTTCACCCATCTGGCCGCCCTCACGGCGGACGAACTGGCCGCCGTGGAACATGAGGTCAATGCCGCCGTCATGGCCGATCTGCCGGTCCATGCCCGCGAGATGTCGCGGGACGAGGCCGAGCGCGCCGGAGCCATGGCGCTCTTCGGTGAGAAATACGGCGATACGGTGCGCGTGGTGAACATGGGCGACGGCGAGGAACTCTATTCCCTGGAACTCTGCGGCGGCAGCCATGTGGAACGCACGGGGGCCATCGGTCCCTTCGCCGTGCTTTCCGAGAGCGGCGTGGCGGCCGGGACGCGGCGCATCGAGGCCGTCACCGGCTGGGGCACGCTGGAGCTGCTGCGTGAACAGCGGGAGAACCTGCAGGGGCTGGCGGCTCGCCTCAAGACCCGTCCCGACCAGATCGGGGAACGGGTGCAGGCCCTGCAGGATGAGGTGAAAAAATTGCGCAAGGCCGTGGAGAAGGCGGCTGCGCCCGCTTCCGGCGACGTCATGCAGGGCGTGGAGGAGATCGGCGGCATCAAGGTGCTCACCGTCAAGCTGGACAACGTGCCCGTCAAGTCCCTGCGCGACCTCATGGACGGAGTACGCTCCCGCCTGCCTTCGGGCGTGGCCTGTCTGGCCACGGTGGAAGGCGGCAAGGTGGGGCTTCTGCTCTATGTCTCCAAGGATCTGCACGACCGCTTCACCGCGCCCGCGCTCATCAAGCCCGTGGCCGCCCCCTGCGGCGGTTCCGGCGGCGGCCGTCCCGACCTCGCTCAGGCGGGCGGCAGCAATGTGGACGGCATCGAGGCCGCCTTTGCGGCCCTGAAACAGGAAATCGGCGGACATCCCGCCCAGTAAGGATAAATCATGATCGGCATCTCCAAACTCTACTGCGGACAGGTGGAGCCTTCGGACGCGCTGCGCTATGGGCGGCATTCCGGGCAGCTCCCCTCCCATCTGCTGCAATTCTCCAAAGACAAGAAGCCCGTGGTCGTCTGGAACATGACCCGGCGCTGCAATCTCAAGTGCGTGCACTGCTATGCTCAGGCTGTGGACGTGGACGGCGCGGACCCCATCTCCACCGAAAAGGCCAAGGCGATGATCGACGACCTCGCGGCCTACGGCGCGCCGGTCATGCTCTTTTCCGGCGGCGAGCCGCTGGTGCGCAAGGATCTGGTGGAACTGGCCAGCCATGCCACCTCCAAGGGTATGCGCGCGGTCATCTCCACCAACGGCACCCTGATCAGCAAGGAAAAGGCCCGCGAACTCAAGAGCGTCGGCCTGTCGTATGTGGGCATCTCGCTGGACGGGCTGGAAGCGGTGCACGACCACTTCCGCGGCGTGCCCGGCTCCTTCAAGAAGGCGCTGGAAGGCATCGCCAACTGTCAGGCCGAAGGCCTCAAGGTGGGCCTGCGCTTCACCATCAACAAGCGCAACGTGGCCGAGATCCCCGGCATCTTCCGCCTGCTGGAGGATCTGGAAGTGCCGCGCGCCTGCTTCTATCATCTGGTCTATTCCGGGCGCGGCTCCGAGCTCATCAAGGAGGACCTCGACCATGCCGAGACCCGGCAGGTGCTCGACCTCATCATGGACGAGACGCGCGCCCTCTTCGACAAGGGCAAGCCCAAGGAGATCCTCACCGTGGACAACCACGCCGACGGCCCCTATGTCTGGATGCGCCTGAAGCGGGAGGCCCCCAAGCGGGCCGAAGAAGTGTTCGAGCTGCTCCAGTACAACGAAGGCAACAACTCCGGGCGCGGCATCGGCTGCATCTCCTGGGACGGACAGGTGCACGCCGACCAGTTCTGGCGCAACCACACCTTCGGCAATGTGCTGGAACGTCCCTTCTCCGCCATCTGGGACGATCCGTCCATCGAACTGCTCCACAAGCTCAAGGACAAGAAACTGCACGTCAAGGGCCGCTGCGCCCAGTGCCGTTTCCTCAATATCTGCGGCGGCAACTTCCGCGCCCGCGCCGAAGCCTACTACGGTGACGAATGGGCGCAGGACCCGGCCTGCTACCTCACCGACGAGGAGATCGGCCTGTAGGGCCTGTAACACGACTGCTGCTTGTTTTGGGGAAGGGGAAGCCCTCGCTCTGCTGTCGATGCCCGTAAGGCTCCTGCATCGCCTAACGGGCACGGCCCTTCGGGCCGCCTTTCGGTCGCCGCCAGCGCTGGAGGGGGTTCCCCTTCCCCCAAGCCCCCATCCCTTCCCCAGCGCGCTTTTAGAGCCTGTTGCCTTTTTCAAAGGCAACAGGCGAGGCGGCCGCACAGCACCGTCCGGCCCAACGTGAGCGGAAAAACCGCTTTTTCCCCGCGAAACACCATACGCGCAAAGCGCGGCCTTTTCCGCTCAGGTCGGTCTGAGACAGGCTCCGCTCTCCGTCCTTTCCCGTATTCCACGCCCCGTCCGCCCCTGGCTCGCCGCCCCGTCGTCCGGCTCGCCTTCGGGCGCGCAACGCCTCCGCGCCGGAGAGCGGCCCGCCCCCTCGCGATGCCCTTTGCGCGGACGACGTTTTGCGCTATGCTGCCTCCGGGCCTGAGGCCCGCACGCTGTCACCAACCGCGGGGACTCCCGCATCGAGGTATACCCATGTCTCATCCGCTCTTTCATCGTGGCCGCCGCCTGCGCAGCAGCGCGCAGATCCGCGACATGGTCCGCGACACCGCTCCCCTGCTGGCCGAAGATCTCATCATGCCCTATTTTGTGGTGGAAACGGACGACCAGTCCTTCCGCAAGGAGATCTCGGCCATGCCCGGCCAGTATCAGCTTTCTCTCGGAGAGCTGGAAAAACAGGTGGAAAAGGCCGTGGACAACGGTCTCAAGTCCGTCATCCTCTTCGGCATCCCGGCGCAGAAGGATGAAAAGGCCTCCGGAGCCTATGCCGAGGACGGCATCGTGCAGGAGGCCGTGCGCCGTCTCAAGCACCGCTGGCCCGATCTCTACGTCATCACCGACGTCTGCCTGTGCGAATACATGAGCCACGGCCATTGCGGCGTGCTGACGCCCGGCGGCGTGGTGCTCAATGACCCCACTCTGCCCCTGCTGGCCAAGACCGCCGTCAGTCATGCGGCGGCCGGGGCGGACATGGTGGCCCCCTCGGACATGATGGACGGCCGCGTGGCCGCCATCCGGGCGGCGCTGGACGAGGCGGGCCTCGTGATGGTGCCCATCATGTCCTATGCGGTGAAATACGCTTCCGCCTTTTACGGACCTTTCCGCGAGGCGGCGGAATCCGCGCCGTCCTGCGGCGACCGCAAAGCCTATCAGATGGACCCCGGCAATCGGCGTGAAGCCCTCATCGAGGCGCTGGCGGACGTGGAAGAAGGCGCGGACGCCCTCATCGTCAAGCCCGCCGGGCCGTATCTGGACATCCTGCGGGAGGTGCGCGATGCGGTGGACCTGCCTCTGTGCGCCTATCAGGTCAGCGGCGAATACAGCATGATCCGCGCGGCCGGACTCAACGGCTGGATCAACGAGGAAGCCGTCATGCTGGAAAGCCTGCTGGGCATGAAGCGGGCCGGGGCCCGTATGCTCATCACCTATTTCAGCGAAACGCTGCTGGAAAAGAGGCTGGTGCGCTGATGACGGCCCACCCGCATACCGCAGCGCACGGCCAGCGGGACGGCACTGCCGGACATCCGGGACACCCCGGACAGTCCGGACATCCGGGCCATCCCGGGCAGACCGGCGGCATGGGCGTGCCCCGCGTCCTGCCCGACGGCAGCCCCACCTGCAAGCTCATCGCCTGGGAGGTGACGCGCTCCTGCAATCTGGCCTGCAAGCACTGCCGGGCCGAGGCGCATCCCGAACCCTACCCCGGCGAGCTGGATACGGCGGAAGCCAAGGCGCTCATCGACACCTTCCCCGAGGTGGGCAAGCCCATCATCATCTTCACCGGCGGCGATCCCATGATGCGGCCGGATGTCTATGAACTGGTGGCCTATGCCCACGCCAAGGGCCTGCCCTGCGCCTTTTCGCCCAACGGGACGCTCATCACGCCCGAACTGGCCGAAAAGATCCGTGATGCGGGGGTGGACCGGGTGTCCATCTCCATCGACGGGGCCGACGCCGCCAGCCACGACGACTTCCGCGGCGTGCCCGGCGCATTCGACGCCTCCCTGCGGGGCATCGGCTTCCTCAAAGAGGCCGGGGTGCCCTTCCAGATCAATACCACGGTGACGCGCAGCAACCTGCACAGCTTCAAGGACATCTTCCAGCTGTGCGAGCGGCTCGGTGCGGCCGCCTGGCACATCTTCCTGCTCGTGCCCATGGGCCGGGCCGCCGGTCTGGCGGATCAGGTCATCACCGCGCAGGAATACGAGGACGTGCTGCACTGGTTCTACGACTTCCGCAAGACCACGCACATGCACCTCAAGGCCACCTGCGCCCCGCACTACTACCGCATCATGCGGCAGCGCGCCCACGAGGAGGGCCTTGCCGTCACGCCGGAGACCTTCGGCATGGACGCCATGACCCGCGGCTGCCTCGGCGGCACGGGTTTCTGCTTCATCAGCCATAAAGGACAAGTGCAGCCCTGCGGCTATCTGGAACTGGACTGCGGCAACGTCCGGAAAACGCCCTTCCCCGAGATCTGGCGCAACAGCGCCTATTTCAAGCAGTTCCGCACCCAGTCCTGCTACGAGGGCAAGTGCGGCATCTGCGAGTTCCACAAGGTCTGCGGCGGCTGCCGGGCCCGTGCCTGGAGCATGAACGGCGATCATATGGGGCCTGAGCCCCTTTGCACCTACGAACCTCGGCGGCAGGGCCGCTGATCCCTGCCCGCGCCGGAGCCTTCCCCTACTGGGCGGCTCCGGCGCGTCCCGCATCCCGGCATCCCTCCGGGATGCGTCAAACGGCCGTTTTGCCGCACGCATAACCCTGTTCGCGGCAGGCCAGGAGGAGAATCCCATGTCCCCAACCTCTGTCCCCGCATCGACCCCTGTGGCCGACGGCGCCGCCGTCTCTCCCGAACCGGTGACGCTGGACGCGCTGGACAAGCGCCTGCTGGACATCATCCAGACGGCCTTCCCGCTCACGCCCCGTCCCTATGCCGAGCTGGGCCGCCTGCTGGACATCAGCGAGGAAGAAGCCTTCCAGCGTGTGCGCAGCCTGCGGCAACGCAAGATCATCCGGCGGCTCGGCGCGAACTTCCAGTCCGCCAAGCTGGGCTTCGTCTCCACGCTCTGCGCGGCCAAGGTGCCCGATGACCGCATGGAAGCCTTCGTGGCTGCCGTCAACGCCTGCCCGGGCGTCACGCACAATTATCTGCGGGAACACGCCTACAATATCTGGTTCACCTGCATCGGCCCTTCCCGGGAAGAGGTGCAGGTCACGCTGGACGACATCACGGCCCGAACGGGCGTGCCCATCCTCAACCTGCCTGCCACCAGGATGTTCAAGATCCGTGTGGACTTCCGCATGAGCGACGGCGAATAGGACTCGCGCCACCGGGAACGTCCGGCGGGATGCCGTGCCGTGTCCCCCTGGCGGCTGTGCGGAAGGCAGGCATTGCCGACTTGCTGTCAACCTGATCCAGGAGAACGACCATGACCCATGATGTTTGCATCCTTGGCGGCGGCCCCGCCGGTGTCCGCGCCGCGCGCCTGCTGGCCGCGGCCGGAAAGAAGACCCTCCTTGTGGAAGGCGCGGAAGTGGGCGGCACCTGCCTCAATCGCGGCTGCATCCCCACCAAGATGTTGCTGGGCGCCGTGACGGCCAGGGCCGGCATACAGGCGCTGGAGCGGCAGCGTGTGCTGTCGGGCGAAGTGAAGCTGGATTTTCCGGCCATGCACGCCCGTATGCAGCGTTTCGTCAACGGGACCCGACAGGCGCTGAGCAAGCAGCTCGCGGCTGAAGGGGTGGAAACGGCCTGCGGTCATGCCGTCCTCGACGGACCGGGCCATGTGAAGCTCAAGACCGGGCAGGGCGCGCGGGACATCGAGGCGGACGACATCATCATCGCCACGGGCTCGCTGCCCACGACGTTCCCCAGTATGCAGCCCGACCACAGCATCATTTTGGACAGCACGGACATGCTGGCCTCGCCGGAAGTGCCCGAAAGCCTGCTCATCGTGGGCGGCGGCGTCATCGGACTGGAGATGGCCGACCTGTACGCGGCGCTGGGCTGCGCGGTCACGGTGGTGGAAGCCGCGCCGCACATCCTGCCCAGCGAGGATGACGATATCGCCGCGGATATGGCCAAATCCCTGAAGAAACGCGGCATCACCGTACTGGCGGGGAGCATGACGCAGGGACTGCTGGCCCGGGACGGGCAGGCCGTGCTGCGCCTTGCCGGCGGACAGGAACGCACGGCCGCCAAGGCCCTGCTGGCTGTGGGAAGACGCCCCCACACGCAGGGGCTGGGCTGCGAGAGCGCCGGTTGCCGTCTGGACGGGCGCGGGGCCATCGAAACGGACGACTTCCTGGAAGCCGCTTCCCACATCTACGCCATCGGGGACGTGAACGGCCGGGTACAGCTGGCCCATGCCGCCGAGCATCAGGCGCTCTATGTGACGCGGCGCATCCTTGGGCAGGTCAGCGGCCCCTATGCCGGCGGGCCGGTGCCGGCCTGCGTCTACGGCAGCACGGAAGTCATGCGGGTGGGCCTGACGGCCCGCGACGCGGCCCTGCAGGGCAAGGTCACGGTGGGCGTGGCCCCATTGAGCGCCAATCCCATCGCGCAGGCACACGGCGACATCACCGGTTTCGTGAAGGCCGTGCGCTGTGACGGCCGACTGGTGGGCATGGCCGCTGTGGGACATGGCGTTTCCCATCTGGTCACCGCCGCCCAGCAGCTCGTCCTGCACCGCGTGGCCAGCGGACATCCGCTGGCCTTCATGTTCGCCCATCCCAGCCTTGACGAAAGCCTGGCCGCGGCCCTCGACGCGCCGCAGAAGGAACTTTCCGCCTAGGAGGGCCTGTCAACACTATTCGTTGCCTGTTTGGGGGAAGGGAGACCCCTCGCTCTGCGGAGCGTGTACAGATTTCTTATCTTATCTGTTGAAATATTGTAAAATCCACATCAACAGACCTTAGAGCCTCCTCGGCTTGAAACACAAAGCGTTTCAAGCCTGAAAATGCTCTAACGACGAACGGGCCGGAGCGCTATGCGCTCCGGCCCGTTTCCTGTCCGCATCGGCTGGACAGACAAAGAGAAAACAAGAAACGTCGCCCTGCGGCGGCTCAGGCCCGGTGCGTCTGGGCAATGCTGAGGAAATCCGCCTCGCAGGCCAGAAAGGCCGCACCGACCACAGGGTCGAAATGGCTGCCGATCCCCTCGCGGATGATGTTCACCGCCTGCTCGTGCGACATGGGGTCCTTGTAGGGACGACGGCTTATGAGCGCGTCATAGACGTCGGCAATGGCCATGATGCGTCCCACCAGCGGGATACGTTCGCCGTCAAGGCCCAGCGGGTACCCTGTGCCGTCCCAGCGCTCATGATGGCTGAACGTCATGTCGCGCAGCACCTGCAAAAACGAACCGTCATGCACGGTCTGCATGGCCCGGCTGATGGCGGACGCGCCGAAGATGGTGTGACGCTTGATCTCCTCGAACTCTTCCTTGCTCAGGCGGCCCGGTTTGTTGAGGATGGCGTCCCTGACGCCGATCTTGCCGATGTCGTGCAGCGGGGAGGCGCGGATCACGTCGCGTACGAAACTGTCCGTCAGCTCGTCATGGAAACTGCCGTCCTCCTGCAACTGTCGGATGAGGCGTTCCACATAGGCGCGCGTACGCTGGGCATGACCGGCCGTATTCTCATCCCGGCATTCCACAAGATCGGACAGCGCCACCATGATGGCGTCCTGCAGCTCAAAAATGGTCTTGGTGTTCTCGCGCACCCGCTCCTCAAGACGGCAACGATAACCGTAGAGGTCCACATGGTGCAGCACGCGGGCACGGATGATCTCAGGAGAGAACTGATTGCCCACGAAGTCCACGGCGCCGCTTTCCAGACCGCGACGCTCGATGTCCTGGTCCGTAAGCGACGTGACGAAGATGACGGGCACATCCGCGATGGCGGGCATATCCTTGATGCGCCGGATGACCTGAAAGCCGTCCTCGCCGGGCATGTCGATATCCAGCAGGATGCACTGGAGATCCAGATGCGGGAGCTCTTTCAGGGCCTCCTCGCCGCTGCCATAGGCGTGGATGCTGAACGCATCATCGAGAAGGCCGGCAAGGAATTGCCGCTTCATGCGGTTGTCGTCAATAATGGCAATATGCTTGGGGGGAGTAGCCATACCACATCCTCGCAATGATATGAGGCGGATACTCTACTCTTTTATCCAGGCTGCGACAAGCTTTTTCTCTGGCATGGCTGTGCTCCGACCATGATGCGCACAGTGTCTCCGCACTTGACGAATCCCCGCGCACTCCCTAGCCTTTTCCGGTGATGCGGACCAGCCGGACGTCGGACGGAGCAGCTTCCCCGTCCCCTTGCGGCCGTGCTTCCCACCATGCTTCTTCTTGCGCCCTCCACAGTCGCCCACGCCTTCGGAGCCTGCCATGTCGTCTGACCGCCCTTCCCTGTCGTCCCCCCTTTGCCATGCTGATGATTTCGATTTTTCCGGAGACTACCTCTTTGTGGCGGAACGCCTGCGTATGCACCGGCTCGATGAAAGCCTGCGCCCGCTGCTGGAAGCGCGCGGAGGGCGCATCGTACGCCTTCAGGCCGACCACCAGGCCCTCGGTACGCCCGACGGCTGGAACCTGCTCGATATGCCGCCGGACTTTTTTGCCCGTCATGCCTTTCGGGCAGCCTTCACCACGGACAACTCCACGCCGCGCGACCTTGTCCCCCCGCAGCTGCCGCTCATCGCCATCCCCCATGCCTTCTGGGAAACGCCGCAAAGCGAGAAACTGCTCGGCGGCTGGGCGGCCTATCTGGGGAATGCGGATTATTACCTGACGCAGGATCGCCCCTCTCCCGGCAGGGACGCGCTCGTCTCCTCCCTGCGGCGACGGGATGTGGTGCGCCTGCTGCCCTTCGGCAGCCTCAAGCTCGATCTGCTGCGGGAGCGCTGGCTGGCCGAGCCGCGCAAGGACATCATCATGTATTGTTGCGGCGTCACGGCGCACAGCCGCCCCCTGGAGGAAAAGCTGGAACTCGTCCGGAACTGCCTGCGGCACTTTCCCCGGCATCACGTCGTGGTGCGCCCCTTTCCCGGAGCGGAGGCTGCCTATGCCCCGCTGGCGGAGGCCCTGCGGCAGGAAGAGCGCTTCCTGCTGGATACGGGCAGCAGCTCCCTGTGTTATCTGCCACGCGCGGCGACGCTGCTCTATGATTCCCACACCACGGCCGGGCGCATCTTCCTTGTGGCCACTGGCCAGACCGCGGTCTGCATCCCCTCGCTGGACATGGACCCGAAGGACGAGGCCCTGCACCCGTGCGTCATCCACTCCCCGGCGGAGCTTCCCGCAGCCGTCGCCGCCTGCCTCGCGCAACTCGAGCAGGGCGAGGTCCCTGAATTACGCCGCCTGCGCGAGGCCATCATCTACCGGCCGGGTGAGGCCCGTCATCTCTTCTGGGAGTATCTTGCTGCGATATTGCGGGGTTGCGTCCCTTCTCAGGCGGTCAGCGTCGCCTGCGAGTACATCGGCGGCTGCCGCCCCGCCTCGCGGCAGGAAGAACTCCAACTCCTGCTCCAGCGTATCCAGGCCGGGACCGTGGAACGTTCCTACAATTTGTTCCGAGAATATCCGCTCTACAACAATCTGGAAGCCTTCTACCGCACCCTGCGCCGTCGGACGGAGAAGGGGCAGCCCTGCCTCGTCCGACTGAAGCAGCATCCGACAGGCTGGGCGATGCGCATCTGCCGTGACGACGATCTCGGCCTGCCCTTTTTTTGCTGGTCGCCCTTGCGCGACTACGGCCTTCCCGGATTGAAACATATCCAGACACATCAGCAGCAGCGCCTTGCCGCGCCTGAGGCGGACTGCGCCATCCTGCTCCCGGACAGGGATACGCGCCTGTTCCGTCAGGCTTTTGCCGAACTTGTCCAAATGGGGCTCGGCACGAGCACGGCACTGCCGCAGTCCTGAGACGCCCTTCCTTACCGGACGGGATCCCGTCTCCTCGCGTCCAGCAAAGCTTAGTAAATCAGTATTATTTCATCGAAAACGATTCCTCCCTTGTCAAAAGCTTACTGAATATGTATTATTTAATAAATATTCACCCCAAGGAGGGACCGCGTATGGCAGATCAAGAACAGGATCAGGAACCACAAGTCCAGGAAACGCCCATCATCCCTGAGGTCGACAACCTCAACAAGGGGGTGCGGCTGCATATGGCCCGCTCGGCCTGTCTCCTCATGTCCGGCGATCGTAACCTTTCCCCGCGTGATGCCGTTCTGGACGTATATCAGGTCTACCGAGACATCCTCAAACTCTGCTGATCTCTCGAGCCTGTGCTCGGTGAGGGCGAGCGAACTCCGACAGGGACCGGCCACGATACGCGTTCCATGATCATGCCATGCGCCTGCCGTCGTTCTCCGCCAGACCGTTCTCCCGTCTCCCTGTCAGCTCTCCCCGCCATGAGCCGCCATGTACGACAGCATGACGGCTCATGGCGGACAGGACGTACGCCGCCGGGCATCCCGCTTTACCTCACGGACGGGAATGCGTAAGGTAGCGGCAACGCCCGATGCGGAGAGCGCGCATGGATATCCAGAAAATCCTCGTCATTTCTTTGGGACACCTGTCCTGCGACATCAACGGCGGCGCACTGCCCACTCTGCTGCCCTATCTGGCGGCCATGCATGACTTCGACTACCAGACGGCAGGCGGGTTGATGTTCGCCTATTCCGTGGCCTCATCCATCGTGCAGCCTGTTTTCGGCCTGCTCTCGGACAAGGTGCGTACGCCCATTTTCGCGCCGCTGGGCGTCCTGCTGGCCGGGCTGGGCATCGGGCTGTGCGGTCTGCTGGACAGCTATCCCGCCATCTTCGCCGCTCTCGTCCTGAGCGGCATCGGCGGCGCGCTCTTCCATCCTGAAGGCGCACGCTACGCCAATCGCGTGTCCGCCGGTCGGCAGGGCATGGGCCTCAGCATATTTTCCGTCGGGGGCAACAGCGGCTTTGTGGCCGGACCGCTGCTGGTCACCTCCGCCACCTTCCTGTTCGGCCTGCACGGCACGCTGATCTTTGCCCTGCTCTCGCTGATCATGTCCGCCCTGCTCTTCCGCCTGCTGCTCCACGGCGAACAGACTGACGCGCAACGCTCCCCTGAGCCTGCCGCCGCTCAGGGCAGCAACGACTGGCGGGCCTTCGGCATCCTGACGCTGGTCATCATGTCCCGCTCCGTCCTTTTCCTTGGGCTCAACAGCTATATCCCCTTCTATTGGACAGATGTCTTTCAGGCGAGCAAGGCGGACGCCGGGTTCATCCTCACCTTCTTCTGCGGCGTCGGCGTGACCAGCAACGTGCTGGGGGGGATGCTGGCGGACAAGATCGGCTACAGCCGGGTCATCCGTCTGGCTTATGTGCTCTGCCTGCCGGCCCTGCTGCTCTTCCCCCGGATGGACTCCGCCTGGCTGGCGACCCTGCTGCTGGCGCCGCTGGCCGTAGGCATCTTCTCCCCCTTCAGCGCCATGGTGGTGCTGGGGCAGAAGTACCTTGCCCGCAACGTGGGGCTTGCCTCCGGCGTCACGCTGGGACTTGCGCTCAGCGTGGGCGGCATCGCCACCCCCGTGCTGGGCTTTGTGGCGGACCACTACGGCGGGCTGCCCGTGGCCATGCTCTGCCTTGCGCCCGTGGCCATCGTGGGCGGGCTGGCTGCCTGCTTCCTCCGCGACCCCGCCCCTGAGCCGTCCGTCTCCCTCAGCAAGGATGGCGCGGCATGAGCCGCGACCCCGCGTGCGCCACGGGGACGGTCCGCATCCCGTCTCCGCTGGGGGAGCTCCTGCTCGTGGCTACGCCGCGAGGTCTTGCGGAATTGCGCTTTTGCGGTCAGCAAGACGCGTCTCACGGGACGGCCTGTCCAAACCCTCTACCCACGACGAACGTCCCCCCGGCTGTCCAGGAGCATCTGCGGCAGGCCCACAGGGAGCTCGACACCTATTTCGACGGCCGCCTGCGCGCGTTCAGCCTTGCGCTCGATGTGCGGGGCACGCCCTTCCAGCGGCGCGTCTGGCAGGCTTTGCAGGACATCCCCTACGGCGAGACCTGGAGCTACGCCATGCTGGCCGCGCACATCGGACGCCCAAGCGCCTGCCGGGCCGTGGGCAATGCCAACGGCAAAAACCCCCTCCCCGTCATCATCCCCTGCCATCGGGTCGTCCATGCCGACGGCGGCCTGGGAGGCTATTCCGCGGGGCTCGGCATCAAACGCTTCCTGCTTGCGCTGGAACAACGCAGGCACGAAAAAAGCCCCCTTGCGGGGGCTTAGAAACATCCTGAGATCCGGACCGGCGACTACCCGTTGGCCACGCGCAGCATCTCCTCGACCTGTCCGAGGGTCGGCGTAGCTCCGGCATCCAGGCCGCACAGACCGCGCACGGCCAGCATCAGCATATCGAACTGCAACGACATCTCACTGCGACCGTTGTAGATGACACAGGTCTCGCCGTCCACCGTCAGACGATACGCATGACGGCTGCGCTCCTGCCCGTGGGAGCGGACGATGTAGTAAACCTGTTCGTTCTTGTCCGTCACATAGAGTTTCTGACGGGTCATGACCTGATGTTCGTCATCGAACCAGGAGCACTCGGAAAAAAGGCGCCCGCGAAAGCACAGATCACTTCCGTTATCGTGTTTGAGGCAAATGTCTTCCAGGGTCTTTTGCACGGTGCTTCCTTCCTTTTGGCGGTATTGCCGTAGCGTTCCATCGGGCGGACGATCCTGCGGGATGGCGTGGGGACGCCACGAGGGCGGCCGGGGATCCCCCCCGGCAAGAACAGAGTTAGCATCCGCCGCAAAAGCTTGTCAATGGCTGCCCCGAGGCAAAAACCGAGAGAAACAAAAATTGTGCCATCAAGATAAAAACTAAATAATCTCAATATATTTTCTAGAGATAAAAAACCGTGTCGGACCGGGGCTTTACTCTCCCGGCGTGCTGGGATAGATTTCCTATCCATAAATACCAATGACGAGGCGCACATGTCTGCCGAATTAGCCAATGCCCGTCGCCAGCTGGGGCAAATCAGCTCGCTCGCCAAACAGGACAAGGCCATGCCCGCGGTGCAGGCGCTGCAAAGCGCGCTGGCCGTCATCCTCCGTCAGCCGCTCATGAAGGCTGAACGGATGGAGTTCTCGGAAATGATCGCCACGGCGGTCTCCGTCATCGCCAATATGCCGCGGGTACGGCAGCATTACGCGCTGGCCCTCACCTATGAACCCGGACAGGGCAAGGCGCTCTATGAACAGCTCAACAATCTGCTGAGCGTCCTGCAGGAAGCGGAGATGGAGTCGGCGCAGGAGCGTATGCGCGAAGTGGAAGAGCGCAAGCGCAACGGCCTTGCCAAGGCCGCCGACGAACTTGCCAAGGGACAGGTGGTGGCGGGCAAGGCCACGCTGGCCATGCTCGTGCGGGAATACCCCGTGGACTTCATCCTGCGGGGCAGGGCGGGCGAGATCCTGCTCAAGGCCGGTCTGTACGAGGAAGCCGTGGAATACCTCACGGCCGCCATCGACGGTCAGCCGGACATGCTCTTCCTCTACAGCGCCGCCGGCATCGCGTTGCGCAAGCTCGGCAAGTTCGACGTGGCCGAAAGCTATTTCCTGCGTGGTTCGCAGTATCTGCGCAACGAGCCCAACCTCTATTTCAATATCGGGCGGCTCTACATCGACTGGCAAAAGTGGGACAAGGCCATCATGGCCGCCAAGGCGGCGCTCCAGCTCAAGCCGGACTTTGAAGAAGCCCGGAAGATGCTCGAATACGCCGAAAAGCAGAAAGACAAGCTGGTCTAGCCTCGGGACGCCTGTCCAGCCGTCAGAGCACGGTGGACGGTCGCCCCTTTTCCCGGCTACGCCCGCTCAACGTCATGAAAACGCCCCTTCCCGCGCGGGATCACCGTGCGCGAAGGGGCGTTCCCGCAGGCTGGAACGTTTTGTCATCAAAAGACAAGACCCGAAGCGGCAGCACCACGCCGCCCGGCCAAAAGCGAGCGGGGAGACCGCATTTTTCCCCGCGAAACGACAAGCGGTATGGTTTGGAACGCGAAACGTTCCAAACGGGAAAAGCTCTCTGGCACCGCCTTACGGCTTGATGTAGGCAAAACCGGCCTGCTGGAGGCGCACGATCTCCACCAGTCCGGCGGGCACCACCTCGACGCCCGGCCAGAGATCCGCCTCGGTCAGGTTGTTGTCGTTGAGGGCGTTGCGGCACAGACGGATCTTGAGCCCCTTTTCCATGAGCGGAAGGGCCGTTTCCCGCAGGGTGGGCTGGGCGGCGGTGAAAAGAGTCACCGAGGGGCCGTTGCCCACGATGACCAGCTCATAGTTTTCATCCGGCAGAGCGTTCTGGTAGTTGCGGGCATTTTTGAGGGCCAGCGCCAGCAGGGCGGCGTCGTTCAGGTCAACATGCAGACAAAGATCGTATTTCACGTCGTCTCTCCTGTAGAGGCTAGGGGATGATGTTCTTTCCCTTGTAACGCAGAGTGCCGGGATTTCCAAGCCGTCGAGCCTCTTGCGGCCCGGCAGGGGACAGGCTACCATGCCGCATGTTTTTCCGCCGCCTTTTTACCCGTATCCTCTGCTGGCTGCTCATCATCCCCCTGCTGGGGGGCTGCGGCCTCGTGCAGATGCTGCAGGAACAACCGCCGCAGGACGATACCCCACAGGACACGTCCTGGGCCGCCGATCCCGTTCCCTATGATGTGCGCATCGTGGTGGAAAAGCCTCTCCCCCGCCCGAAAGGCGACGCGCAGCGTCTGCGGGATGAAGCCGCCGCCGTCAAAAAGGAAGTGGCCGCCGCCCGCTCCGATGCCGACCCCTACGCCCGGCCGCTGGATGAGGAGAAGGAGGAAAGCCCCCGCAAGCCCGCCCCCTCGGCGGTGGACCCCGATGCCGCCCGCGAGAATGCCGCAAGCACCTCGCGCCGGGACGAGTTCGATGCGGCGGCGGATGCGCTCAAGGAAAAGATGGAAGCGGCCAGCACCCTGCTGCAGCTGCGCAAGGAAGCGCCGGACAGCCTGCTGGCGCTGGAACGCCGGGCCAGGCTGGACAAGGAGAGCGCCGAACAGCTCCTGCACGCGCAGGGCTATTATGAAGGCACGGCGGATTTCCACATCGACACGAGCGGCAAGAAGGCGCAGGTGGTGCTGCGTCTCGTGCCCGGCCCCTGCTATGTGCTGGGGCGAGCCATCGTCCGTTATGAACCGGAGCCTTTCGTGCCGGAAGCCTTCCGCAACGGCACGCGCCGCGCCCAGTACAGCGGCCTGCAGGGCCTGCTGGGCCGCGAGGCGCGCGAACCTGTTTCTCCGCCGCGTTTCCCGCGCCATCTGCGCCTCGAACCGGGCAAGCCCGTCACCGCCGAAGAGATGCTGGAGGCGGTGGACAGGGTGGGCCGCTATCTGCGGCGTCAGGGCTACCCCATCGCCAAGACCGCCGACAGCCGCTATACGCTGGACCGTGAATCACGGACGATCAATGCCGAGATCGTCATCGATCCCGGGCCGCCCGCCCTCATGGGCGAGGTGCGCCTTGTGAGCGCCAGCGAGGTGGCCGAGGCCTATCTGCGACGTCTCGCCTACTGGCGGCCCGATGACGAACGCTGGAACAGCCGCCGCGTGGGCAACTACGGCGACCGCCTGCGGGGCCTCGGCCTGTTCAACAGCGTCACCCTCAAGCCCGCGCTGGACGAATGGCGACGGCAGTCCGGCCCCGGCAAGGTGGCCCCCCTGCCGCTGGATCTCAGCGTGGAGGATGCGCCGTTCCGTTCGCTGGGGGCCGAAGCCCGCTACGACACGGATACCGGGTTCGGTGTGGAAGCCGAATGGGAACACCGCAATATCCTCGGCAACGGCGAGAGCCTGCGCCTGAACCTGCCCGTCACCACCGAAAAGCAGGGACTTGTGGCCCGCTTTGAAAAGCCCGCCTTCCTGCGCTCCGGCCAAAGTCTGGATGCGCAGGCATCGGCCCTGCACGAAGATACGGACGCCTACGAGCGGCGCGGTCTGGCGGGGTATGCCTACCTCAATCGGCGGGTCAACCGTTATTGGCGCGTGGGCGTGGGCGCGGGCGGCGACGGCGGCCAGATCGCTGAAGACGGTCAGGGGATGCGCCTGTACAGCGTCATCGGCCCGCGCTTCACCGTCCGTCGCGACAGCCGGGACAACAAGGTCAGTCCGCGAGACGGGACGCTGGGCAAGATCCTCGTCAGTCCCGTGGCGGGCTATTATGACAAGACGTTTACCGCGCTGACCGGCGAGGCCGAATGGATGGGCTACTACGCCCCCTTCCATACCCGGCGCGGCAAGCCGGATGACCGGCTCGTGCTGGCGGCCCGGCTGGCGGCGGGCATGATGGCGGGCGTCCCCCTGCACGCCATGCCGGCCTCCATGCGCTATTACGCCGGGGGCGCGGGCAGCGTGCGGGGCTACTCCTATCAGTCGCTCGGTCCGCGCAACAGCAAGGGCGATCCGCTGGGCGGCCGCTCCTATCAGCTGGTCAATCTGGAAGCCCGCTTCAAGATCACGGACGACGTGGGACTCGTGCCCTTTCTGGACGGCGGCATGGCCTACCGTGAGCAATACCCCACGCTGGACGACATGCACTGGGGCACCGGCATCGGTCTGCGCTACTATACGCCCGTGGGGCCCCTGCGTCTCGACGTGGCCACGCCGCTCAATCCCGTGGACGGCGATCCGCCGGTCCAATTCTATATCAGCATAGGGCAGTCATTCTGATGCGGCAGGACGATCCCGGCCACACGGTCCCCTCTCCGGCGCCTTCCGCCGCCCCGCTTCCGCCGTCTCGCGGCAAACGCCGCGTACGTCGCCTGCTGCGTGGTCTGCTGCTCACGCTGACGGTCCTGCTCCTCCTGACCGGCGGGGGCCTGATCTGGCTCTGTTCCGCCTCCGGTCAGGACTGGCTGCGGGGGACACTCAACACCACGCTGGCAGGCGAACTCGGCCCCACCGGCCTGCGCCTGACCCTGAACAGTCTGGAAGGGCTGCCCTTCCATCCCCGGCTGTCCGTACGCGGCGAGGACGCCGCAGGCTGCTGGCTGGATCTGCCGGATGTCTCCCTGTCCTGGAGGCTCGGCTGGCAGGATGGCCTCATGCTGCATCTGGACCCCCTTGCCCTGCGCGGGGGAGGCCTCTACCGCCTGCCCCTGCTGCCGGAAAGCCCGCCTGAGGAAGAGCCCGAGCGTACGCCCGGCCAGCTGGCGGATCACATCGGCCAGACCGTGGGGGACGTGCTTGCCCTGCTGGGCGACCTGCCCGCGGCCCTGCCGCGCGTACAGGGCCTCGTCCGTGCGGATAAAGTGGCCCTGCCGCCGGAATGGCTGGTCCTGCTGCCGCCGGAGGAGGACACGCCCGCAACCGCGGCCCAGCCCGCGCCTGACGAAGACGGTCCCTTCCCGCGTGTCTCTCTGGAGCTGCGCCTTGACGGCGGTCTGGGCCCTCGCGCCGATCTGCGGGCCGACCTGACGGCACAAGCGTTCTGGCCGCAGGACGACACGTCCCCGACAGACACGCCGGAGCCCGACACGGCCTCCCCCGCCGCTGCCTCTTCCGCCGGAACTCCGACCGCAAACGATATGGGCGCTGCCGCAAACGGCACGCCTCCCGAAGCCGTCCCCGCCTCCGTCCCGTCCGTACGGCGGGCGATCCCCGACGCGCTGCGTCCCCTGTTCGGCACAGGCAGCGCCGAGGCGCGGTTGCAGCTGCACGCGCAGCGCCGGACCGACGGACAGTGGGCCCTCTCGCTGCCGGAGATCACGGCCACGGCCGGCGTCGCTCAGGCGTCCGGACGGTTTTCCCTGCAGCTGCCTGCCGGGCCGGAACGGCTATGGATGGCGCCGCTGGAACTTTCCCTGTCTCTGACCGTCACGCCGCCATCCCAGGCTTGCGCCTGGACCGCCCTGCTGTCCGGCCCGGTAACGGCGGGATTCGTTCTGAGCGGCCCGCTGGGCGCACCGCGGCTCTCTCTTGCCGTGGACGGCACGGAGCTGCTGCCCGCCGCGCTGGCGGCCTCTGCCGCGCCTGCCGTCCCCGCCACAGCAACGCCTGCCCCCGCTGCGGCAAAGCAACCTGCCACGGCATCGGCAAAGGCCGCCCCAGCCGCTCCGGCCCGTCCCCTTTGCCTGACGGCTCCCCGTCTGCGGCTGGAATCCCTGCCGCTGCGCTGGCGGGCGGCATTGGACGGCGGTACGCTGCGGCTCGCCCTGCATACCGAAGCCCGTTTCAGCGAACAGGACCTGCGGGCGGACATGCTGCTGGCTGCCGGATCACGCCGTCAGGATGGACGCACCTTCTGGCGGGTCTCGCTGGAAGATCTGGCGGTCGGGGGCGCGGGCGCGCGCCTGCTCGGCCACTGGGGGGTGGATCTGCTCCTCCCGGACGACAGCGCCTCCGTTCCGGCCCCGCCCGCTGTCCCGGACGGCGCGGGCGGCACGAGCGGCACGGACATGGCGCAGGCCGCCGCCACGCCGCCGACGGCGGACGAACGCCATCTGGCGGACGACATCATCAGCCGTCGGATCTCCGCTGTCCTGCGGGAATTGCCGCCCATGCGGGGACATCTGCATCTGGCGGTCACGGACTGGAAACGTCTCGAAGCCCTGAGTGCCCTGCTGCTGCCCGATCTCCGGGCGGACGGACAGGCTGTGAACCTGGATTTGAGCGCTACGGGGCGCGAGCCTGACGACGAACTGGCCCGTCTCTGGGGAGTGACGGACTGGCATCTGGCGCTGGACGCCCCGCGCGGGCGCATCCGCCGGGGACAGGAGACGCTCCTGCTCTGGCAGGCGCTGGCCCTGCGTACGGATCTTGCGCCGCAGCGGACGCCCGCCGCCGAAGGGACACCCGTGACGGCGGACGCTCCCGTCCTTGACTGCGATCTCCGTGCGGAACGGCTGGAAGCGGCCTCCCTGCGCCTTTTGCGGCCCCATCTGCGACTTGGCGGCCCTCTGGCCGGGCCGTTGCGTCTGGAAGCGGCCTCCGCCGGGGACGTGCAGGCCGACCTCCGTCTGGGATGGCAGCCCGGCATCCTTGCCGTCGAACGCCTGAAAGCCGACCTGCCCGCGCACAAGGTCGGTCTGCGGCTGGAAAAGGCGGCCCGCCTGCGCTATTCGGCCCGGAGCCTGGACTGCGAACCGCTGCACATCCGGCTGACGCCTTCGGGGCAATTGCAGCTGCAAGGCCGTCTTGCGCCGGATGCGCTGACGGCCAGGCTGCGCCTGCTGGCCACGGAACTGGCCCCGTGGCAGGCGGTCATCCCCGCCCTGCCGCAGGGACAGGTGGCGCTGGAGGCCGGACTGAACGGCGACCCGACCAGACCGCAAGGGAAATTCTCCCTGAAGGTGGAGGGGCTGCACCTGCCCGGCGCGCCGCTGCCGCCGCTGGACTGGGGCATCTCCGGCGGCATCCGGCAGGGACGCAACGGCGGCGAGCTGACGCTGGCCCTCGACATGCCCGAGGCCAGCCGCAAACTGCTGGGCGCGGAGACGGTCTCCGGACGCTTCAGCCTTCCCCTGACCTTTTCCGGCGGCCTGCCCGGCCTCTCTCCCCGGGCCGCGCTCAAGGGCGAACTGCGCTGGCAGGGAGCCGTTGCCCCGCTCTGGAAGCTCGTGCCGATGGCGGACCGACGCCTGTCCGGCCGTCTGGATCTGCGGGCCGACCTGTCCGGCACGATCGAGGCCCCGACGCTGGCCGCCTCCGTCGGTCTGGAGAAGGGCCGCTTCGAGGACGTGGCTCTGGGCGTACTGCTGCAGGATATCAAGGTGCGGGCGGAGCTGGCCCGCAGCCGCCTGACCGGTCTGGCCGGTCTGGGCCGCGTACGACTGGACGCCTCGCTCAGCGACGGCCGCACAGGCCGCGCCGTCTTCAACGGCGAACTTTCCCCGGCGGGACGGGCGCTCGATCTGTCGGGCCGTCTGGATACGCTCCACCCCCTGCGGCGGCGCGACGTGACCATAGTCCTTTCCGGCACGGCCTCGGTCCGGGGACCGCTGACCGCGCCGCAGGTGGATGCCGACATCAGCGTGGATTCCGGCGAGGTGCGTATCGACCGCATCACGACCACCAGCAGCGTCACCACCCTGCCCATCAGCGAAACCACAGCCGCCGCCAAACCCGCGCCCAAAACGCGCCCCGCCGTCGGCAGGCTCGACGCGCGCGTGCGCACGACCGGGCGCTTCACGGTGAAGGGGCGCGGTCTGGACAGTCTCTGGAAAGCCGACATCCGCGCCGGCGGTCCCTTGACCGATCCCCGCGTCACGGGAAGCGTGGAAGCGGTGGAAGGCACCTTCAACTTCCTCAACGCCAAATTCAATCTGTATCGGGGCATCGTGCGCTTCGCGGGCGGACCTCCGTCCAATCCGCTACTCGATGTGGTGCTGCGGCACGAGGCCGCTGACATCGTGGCGGACGTACGGGTGGGCGGCACGGCGCAAAAGCCGAAATTCCAGCTGACGAGCACGCCCACCATGCCGCAGGAGGAGATCATCTCGCGCATCATGTTCGGACGCGCCTCCAGCGATCTCGGCCGCTTCGAGAATCTGCGTCTGGCGGCGGCCGTGGCCGAACTGGCGGGGTTCGGCGGCGACGGGCTCAACGTGCTGGACGTGGCCCGCAAGACCCTTGGCGTGGACGTGCTGCGCGTCAGCTCGCGCACCACTTCCGACGAGGAAGGCAACAACAGCGAAGAAAGCACGCTGGAAGCGGGCAAGTTCATCGGAGAAAAACTCTATCTCGGCGTGGCGCAGGGCATGAAGCCGGACAGCACCGCCGTGATCATCGAACTCCAGATGACCCCGCACAGCAAGGCCCAGATCCGCACCGAACAGGAGAACACCTCGGCGGGCGTGCGCTGGAAGATCAATTATTGACCCGGCGGCGACGGCAGGGGACACATTGCCCGCCGCCGGGCTTGCGGCTATACTCCTGCGCGCTCCGCGACCCGGCGAAAGAGGCGGGAGACCCCATGCCGCCGGACAGCGGGGGCGGCTTCCCTACCATCCTCCGGCCACACGCCCCCGGGCAGGCCGGGACAACCCGGCAAGGACTACGACATGCTGGCAATTCTGGAATACAAGGCAGGCAATCAGACCAGCGTCCGGCGCGCGCTGGAGCATCTCGGCATCCCCTGCGCCATCACGGCGGACCCGGACGTGCTCCTCGGGGCACAGGGCATCATCTTCCCCGGCGTGGGCGCGGCCGGACAGGCCATGAACCATCTGCGCGAGGCCGGGCTCGACCGGGTGCTGCGGCAGGCCATCGACGCGGGGCAGCCCCTGCTCGGCATCTGTCTGGGCTGCCAGATCCTGCTGGAATCCAGCGAGGAGAACGACGTGCAGACGCTGGGCGTCGTGCCCGGTCGCTGCCTGCGTTTTTCCGACGACCTGCGGCAGGAGGACGGCAGCCCCGCCCCGGTGCCGCACATGGGCTGGAACAGTCTGACCCTGCACCGGCCCGGACGCCTGCTGGCCCAGCTGCCCCCGGACGCGGAATTCTACTTCGTGCACAGCTATTATGTGGAACCGGCCCCGGAGCTGATCATGGCCACCACCCGTTACGGACAGGAGTTCTGTTCCGTCTACGGTCGTGACGGCCTCTGGGCCGTGCAGTTCCATCTGGAAAAGAGCGGCCGTCCCGGCCTGCAGATCCTCCACAACTTCTTCGACTACTGCCGCGAGGTGCGCCATGCTCAGTAAACGCGTCATCCCCTGTCTGGACGTACGGGCCGGACGCCTCACCAAGGGCATCCGCTTTGCGGGCAACGAGGATATCGGAGATCCGGTGGAGAGCGCCCGCCGCTATTATGAAGAAGGGGCGGACGAGATCGTCTTTTACGACATCACGGCTTCCGCCGAGGAGCGCGGCATCTTTCTGGATGTGGTGGAACGAGTGGCGGAACAGATCTTCATCCCCTTCTGCGTGGGCGGCGGCATCTCCAGCGTGGCGGACATGCGCGCCGTCCTGGTGGCCGGGGCCGAAAAAGTGTCCATCAACTCGGCGGCGGTCAAGGACCCGCGGCTCATCAGCGAGGGCGCGGCGGCCTTCGGCGTGCAGGCCATCGTGGTAGGCATGGACGTGCTGCGCGTGCCCGTGAGTGAGGCCATCCCGTCCGGCTATGAGATCGTCATCCACGGCGGACGCAAACGCATGGGCCTGGACGCCATCGCCTGGGCAAAACGCTGTCAGGAACTGGGCGCGGGCGAACTCTGCGTCAACTCCATCGACGCCGACGGCACCCGCGACGGCTATGAACTGACGCTCACCCGCGCCATCAGCGATGCCGTGAGCATCCCGGTCATCGCTTCCGGCGGTGCGGGCAATCCCGAACATATGTACGAGGCCGTCAGCAAGGGCGGCGCTTCGGCGGCGCTCATCGCCTCCATCGTCCATTACGGACAGTACACCATCCGGCAATGCAAGGAAGAAATGGCCCGGCGCGGCGCCAAGGTACGTCTGGCATGGTAGCCGAAGACCGGTCGGCGCTGCCCGCCGATCTGGCCGACGCGGCACAGCGTCTGCGGGAACGCCTGACGGCGTGCGCGGGGCGGGCTCCGGCGCTGGCCGTGGCGCTTTCCGGCGGCGTGGACAGTCGTTTCCTCTGTCTGGCCCTGCAGCGTGCCGGGCTGCCTTTCACGGCCCTGCACGCGCACGGGCCTCATGTGCCCGACGAGGAGAGCCGGGCCGCCCGCAGCTGGGCGGAAGCGCGAGGCCTCGCGCTGGAGATGGTCCCCTTTTCCCCCCTTGGCCTGCCGGAAGTGAGCGATGGCAGCCGGGAGCGCTGCTATGCCTGCAAGAAAGCCCTGCTGGCGGCCCTGCGGGAACGCCTTGCCTCGCGCGGCCTGCCGGACGCCCTGCTCTGCGACGGCAGCAATGCCGACGACCTGCGGGCCCATCGTCCCGGTCTGCGGGCCTTGCGGGAAGCGGGGGTGGCCTCGCCACTGGCCGAGGCCGGCATCCGCAAGGCGGACCTGCGCAGGCTGGGCGCGATCTGGGGGCTTGAGGACCCCGAACAGACGGCCCGCCCCTGCCTGCTGACCCGTCTGGCCTATGGCTGCCGCCCGGATGAAAAGACGTTGCGCCGTCTGGCTCAGGCCGAGGCCGCCCTCGCGGCCCTGACGGATGTTGACGGGCGTCCGGCTCTGGGGGACTTTCGCCTGCGCCTGTGTCCTGGACCGGTCCTGCAGCATGAACGACCGGCCCCTCCCTCTCTGGAGCGACTTCGCCACATCCTGGAGGCAGCGGGTTTCTGGCCCTGCGCTCTCCGGCGGACGGAACGCATCAGCGGCTTTTTCGATTAGAGCAATTCCACATTGAAAATGTGGATTGCTCTGGTAGTCGCGAGAGCGACTACCCGCAACCGAACACACGGAAAAACCACGCTTTTTCCGTAGTGTGAGGGCAGCGTCAGCATGGAAATTGGACACGATTTCAATGCGAATCCGCTCTAGGTTCAGGACTCATTACGCTTTTTTTTGAGGGGGAAGACCCCCCTTTGCTCTGCTGTCGATGCCCGTAAGGCTCCTTTGTCGCCTAACAGGCACGGCTCTGCGGGCCGCCTTTCGGTCGCTCCCTTCCCCCCAAGCCCCCATCCCTTCCCCAACGCGCTTTTACCGAGAGAAGCGTCAGGGACGCGACTTGCCCCCTCCCCAAAGACGGATGGCACGAACGGCTTACCCATCTTATCTTTTGAAATTATTGTAAAATTTGCATTACCAACCCCTGGAGCATTTTCCGTTTGAAACGCTTCGTGTTCCCAATCAGGCATCTGGCGTTTCGCGGAAAAAACGCGGTCGTTCCGCTTGGTTTCGGCCGGGCAGCGCAGCGCTTCCCGACGGCCGCTACGGTCCTGCTGCGGCCTGCCGTCCACTCCCCTTACACAGCCCCCTTCCGACGGCAAAACACTTGACTTATAACGCAATACAAGAATATTTTTACAAAATTTTATTTTTCAGGAAGGCTTGACCGCTGCGACGGACGGGCCTCTGACGGAAAAGTTGTGGAGGGTGTGGTGAAAAAACGGTATCTGTTGCTGTTGTGCTGTCTCATCTGGGCCTGTCAGGTCAGCGTTGCCCGGGCCGAGGGGTTTAGTCTTACGGAATGGAGTTCGCGCGGGCTGTCGCTGGCCGGAGGCATGGTCGGTCGCGCCGATGATCCTTCCGCTCTCGCCTACAATGCCGCGGGCATCACCCAGTTGCCCGGCACGCGGGTCATGGGCGGCTTTGCCGTCATCGCGCCAATGGGCACCATCGACGCCGAGATGCTCGACGGCAGCAGCAGGGCGACGACCACCAAGCCCAATGTCTGGCCCGCTCCTCACGCCTACATCACCCATCAGCTCAATGACCGTTTCTGGCTGGGGCTGGGCATGTTCTCCCGCTTCGGTCTCGGCAATGAGTTCTCGGACAACTGGGTGGGACGCTACAATCTCACCAGCGTGAATTTCCAGACCTTCTCCCTCGTGCCCACCGTGGCCATGAAGGTCAACGACGTGCTCTCGCTGTCCGCTGGCGTGGAAGTCATGTACGCCAATTTCGCCATGTCGCAACAGATCCCCACCATGCAGTTCGCGGGTTTCTTCCCCCAGAAAGACCCTGACAGCAAGCTGACCCTCAACGGCAGCGGCTGGGGCGCCGGCCTGCATCTGGGAGCCCACTTCCGCATGACCGATGAGCTGTCGCTGGGCTTTTCCTATAAAAGTCCGGTCACGCTCAACATCAACGGCGAGGTGGACTATTCCCGCCATCAGAGCAATATGCTGGCGGACATGGGGCAGGTCCCCCACACCGTGGACACCGGGGCCCACAGCACGGTGCATCTGCCGGACTCCTTTGCCGTGGGTCTGGCCTACAAGCCGCTGGACAATCTGAGCTTTGAGGTGGGGACGGTATTCACCCGCTGGTCCAGCTACGACTCCCTGAACATCTATTTTGACTCCAACTACCAGTCCCTCAACCAAAAGGGCTGGCGCGACGGCTGGAATTTCAATGCCAGCGTGGAGTATGAGCCGCTGGACTGGCTCGCCCTGCGAGCGGGCGTCTGGCATGAAACGCCGGTGACCAATGAATCCCACGCCGATTTCATGATCCCCAGCTATGGCCGTACCGGCGTGGGTCTGGGAGCGGGCTTCACCTGGGAGAACTGGACGCTCGATCTGGCGTATGCCCATCTCTGGGTATATGACATGGACTACGGGACTACCGATGCCGGGGGCATCCGCAGCAGCGTGTCAGGCATCCGCGGCGGCAACAGCCGGGACACTGTGGCCAATATCTATTCCGTCACCGTGGGCTATACCTTCTGAGGACGCCGCACGTTCCGATCCCGCACGCATGACGCTTGGCTGACGGGAGACGCCGTATGCTGCCGGTCAGGAAAAGCCGCCGGGAAAGACTGGCGTCCGCAGGCGTTTGCGGCTATGCTGCGTCCGGGATGCACGGCTTTCGCGCCGCAAGACAGTAAAGGATTCGGCATGACCCGTTTAGCACATCTTACGCAACAACGCCTGAGCAATACCTGGCGCAATCTGCGCGCCGACTGGGGCCGTTACGCCGGTAACGGGGGCGTGCTTGGCATGGCGGCCTCCTTCGGGGCCTTCTGGCGGCAGATGGTCCGCGCGCCGCACGGCGTGGGAGCGGTCTGTCCCAGCAGCGCGGCCCTCGCCCAGACCATGACGAACCTCCTGCCTCCGTCCGTCATCCAGGGACAGGACCTTGTGGTGGAACTGGGGCCGGGCACGGGAGTGGTCACCCGGGCGTTGCTGCAAAAGGGCATCCCGGCCCAGCGGCTGCTGCTCATCGAACGGATGCCCACCTTCTGCCGTATGTTGCAGGATCGCTTCCCGCATGTGCCCGTCGTTCAGGGAGACGCCATGCGCCTGCCCGAATATCTGCCGCAGGGCAGACGCGTGGCGGCCATAGTCTCTTCCCTGCCCCTGCTCAGTCTGCCCCCGGAATGCCGGGCAGGCATCATGACCGCCATGCGGCAATGTCTGGATGCGGAAGGCTGCGTCGTCCAGTTCACATACGCCCTCTGGGGCCGGACGCCGCTCAGTCAGGCCGGTTTCGTGCCGGACCGCACGCGGCGCGTCCTCATCAATCTGCCCCCGGCGCGCGTACAGCGTCTGCATCCCTCCCGGTAGAGCGTTTTATCGTTGAAAAAGATAAAGCGCGAGGCGGCGGCACAGCGCCGCTTGGCCAAAAGTGAGCGGAAACACCGCGTTTTTCCGCGAAACGCCAGGCCGTATGGTTTGCAACGCACAGCGTTTCAAACTAAAATTGCTCAAGGGACAGGAGGCGGATCATGGCGAGGGCTCTTTTTTTGCCGCGGCAAGAAAGACCGCCCTCTGCCGGACGAAACGCTCCATATTGCCGCAAGAAAAGGCAGCCCACCTTCAGTCTGGCGTTCACGTACGCCTGACGGCAGGGTTGCCGTTTTTTTTTTCGGTACCGGGACGGCCCCCGTATCCCATGCCCCCCACCAAAGGAGGTCATCATGTCCGCTTTCCGGCGACGCCTGAGCCTTGCGTTCTCGTTCATCCTGCTCCTGGCCAGCCCCTGCGCGGCAGAGCCCGCACAGGGGCCAAAATACAACATCATCAACCTGAACTCCCGCATCTCCCTCGAAAAGTTCGCGTCCTACCTGCGTGCCAGCGACCCGTCCGCTCCCCGCATCCATAACACTGGCATCTACTCGTTCATCGTCATGACCGTCCAGGAGGGGGACATCCTCAAGGCCGCCCTCTTCCCGCCGGAATTCATTGCAGACAAGGAAGGGCCTTTCGTTTCGCAGATCCTGTACCTCGAGAACCCGGAGCGGCGCATTTTTACAGGCATGGCGCAAACGACGCCGCTTGACAGTCAGTCCCCGTTCGCCGTCACCTTTGATCGCGACACGGCCCTTCATGTTTTCTGCGACCCGCCGGCAGACGCCTATTTCACAGGCGAAGTAGGCAAATATTCCCGCGGCAATAATGTCATACCCGAGGCGCGTTTCTATCTGCGGTGGCGGCGCGTGTACGGAAATTATTATTTCGTCACCAAATACGCCCGGGAACTCGTGCTTGCGGAATACCTGATCACAGAGGAAAACGGCAAGGATCTCAGGCCCCTGCTTGGGGAATCCTCGGCGGAGCCGCATCCTGACTTCACGACCTGCCGCAAGACCGTGGCATCCGATGCGGACCTTGCCCCCTATTTCGACGCTACCGATCAAGACGGCAAGCGCATCCGCTACAAGATCAAGGTGGTCCAGGAGAAGGACCTGCCCCCGGATTTCCCCAAGGGACTCGTGCGCTGGCTGCCCTGAGCGCGGCCCCGCTCGCCTTCCCGGACGGCGGGCGCTCCCGCCGCATCCTGACGCAGCACCCCACAGGAGGTCATCATGTCCGCTTTCCGACGACGCCTGAGCCTGGCGTTCCCGCTTATCCTGCTCCTGACCAGCCCCTGCGCGGCAGAGCCCACACAGGAGGCCAAATATTATCTTTTCAGGGACTCCTGGGTGCCCCTCGAGGCGCTCATCCCGTATATCCATTCCACAGACCCGTCCGCTCCCTACGTCCACCCCATGCTGAAAGGAGGCGAGTACGAGAATGTCGTCATGAGCGTCCCGCAAGGGGACAAACTCAAGATCGCCACCATCTCGATCTACTCCCTCACAGATCCGAAAGGGATCTCAGTCAGAAACATCTCCTACCTCGACAATCCGGAACGACGCAGTTTCACGGGCATGGAGGCGGACGGGAAAGCTGCGCCCTACTGGGTCCGCTTTGAAGACGGCACGACCCTCCACGCTCCCGATGACCCGCCCGCGGATACCTACTACGCAGGCCGGCAAAATATGAAAGGGGGACGCTATGTGCTGCAGTGGCGGCGCGTGTACGGCAATTATTATCTTGTTACCGTGTATGGCGAGCGTAATGGACGCATTTATGGGGAATACCTGATGACGGAAAAAGACGGCAGTGACCTCAGGCCCCTGCTCGGGGAATCCTCAGCGGAGCCGCACCCTGAGTTCAGGGAGGGGATCCACGAACCATTCCTGGGATTGGGAGAGACCTATAGCTATCTTGAGTATACCGACCACAGCGGCGGACGCGTCCGTTTCAAGATCAAGAAAGTCGAAGAGGACGAGCTGCCCCCGGATTTCCCCAAGGGACTCGTGCGCTGGCTGCCCTGAGCGTGGGAGAGCCCCCTACAGATAGGGCGAGAACAGCCAGCAGGCGGCATCCCGCAGGCGCAGCGGCAGGCTGCGCGCGGCCAGACGGGACAGCGTCACCTCCCGGCCCCGGCCCGCGGCTTCCAGCATGTGCTGTACGAGCAGATCATGGAATCGCGGATCAAAGACCTCCATATTCAGCTCGAAATTCAGGCGCAAGCTGCGGGCATCCAGATTGGCCGAACCGATCTGGGCATAGTAGCCGTCCACCGCCAGCAGCTTGGTGTGGGCAAAAGGCGGCGGCTGATGCCATACCCGCACCCCCGCCCGCAGCAGGGAAGGCAGCAGGCGGAAGGTCGCCCAGTGCACATAGGGCAGATTGTTGCGCTCCGGCAGGATGACCCGCACGTCCAGCCCCCGCTGCGCCGCGCTGCGCAGGCTGGTCATCAGCTCGTGCGACGGCAGGAAATAGGGCGTCATGATGTGGACGCTGCGCGTCGCTCCGCTGATGGCTCCGGCCATGAGATCATTGAGGGTATCATCATCGGAGTCCGGGCCGTCCAGCACCATGCGGCACAGGCTTTCCCCGTCGGACGCGCCCGGGACGGCCGAAGTCGGCAAGGGTTCCGGATGCCCCGATGCAAATCCCCAATCCAGCAGGAAGGCCCGCAAGAGCTGCAAAACGATGGGGCCGCTGCAACGGAACTGCATGTCCTGCATATCGTTCTTCCGTCCGGACAGCACATGGTGATCCGAGATGTTCATGCCGCCGGTAAAGGCCACCTCATCGCAAACGAGCAGTTTGCGGTGCGTCCGCAGATTGATGCACAGCTTGGGCGGCATGAGCTGCAGCGGCAGGAACTGCGCCACCCGCACGCCTCTTCCGGCCAGATGCGCCCAGGGACGGCGCAGGGAATAGAAACGCCCGCCGAAGCCGTCCACCAGCACACGCACATCCACGCCGCGTGCCGCCGCCAGGGCGAGCGCCTCGCAAAAAGCCTCCGCCGTGCTGCCGTGGGCAAAGATATACGTGGACAGGTAGACATAGCGCCGGGCCGCATGGATGGCGCGCAGCATGGCGGGGTAGGCTTCATTGCCGTTGCGCAACGGCTCGATGCGGTTGCCGCCGCACAATTCCTGTCCCGTCAGACGGCGGCCCAGCCGCTCCAGCAGCACGGCCTGTGCGGGGATGTCCCGCGGACGCCGCGGGCTCTCCCCCGTGAGGGGCATATACGGTTCTCCGGCCGCCAGCCTGCGCATCATGCGCTGGGCGGCGCTCTGGGTCCGACTGATGCCGAAGGTCAGGTAGAGCAGCAGCCCCACCACAGGCAGGAAGATCAGTGCCGCCGACCAGCCCAGCGCCGACCGCGGATCGCGCTTGGTCAGCACCGCATGACCGGCAGCGCCCCAGGCCAGCAGATGGAAGAGGAGCAGCAGCACGAGCTGCACAGGATGAAGCGTATCCCACATGGCGACAACCGTTTTCCGGCCCGCCGTGGCGGGCCGGAAGGACTCAGCGCAATTCTTTCTGGATGGCGATGCGGTTACGCTCCACCTGCGCCACCAGATCGGGCAGCAGATCCCGCAGTGCTCCCAGATCCTCGTGGCGGCCGGCCTGCTCCACACAGCGCGCCATACGTCCCAGCGAACGGAAACCGTAGGCGTCCGCGTCACGGGCGATGCTCTCCGCCGCCACGGCGACCGTCAGACAATTGCCGTTGGCAAAGGCCTGCTGCGCCTTGCGGACGGCCGCATCAAAGCGGGCCACGAGATCCAGCATCTCCTGATCCGCGGCGTCCGCCCCACTGCCGGGCGCCGGTGCGGCGGGCGCATCCGGCACGACGGTCTCAGACGGCATGGCTGGCTGCGGCTGGGACAGGGGCGAAGCCAGAGGCGACGGCATGGCAACCGCAGGTTTTTCCACGGACGGCGCGCTCACGGGAGCCGCATGGCCGCCGACGGCGGGAGCGGGAACCGCCGTTGCGGATACGGCGGGAGCGGACGAGGCGGGGCCGCCCGCACGAGCCGCCGCAGCCGCTCTGCGACGAGCATCAGCGGCTCTGGCACGACCGCTCTGGGGCCCCGAGGGCGCACCGGCGCTGTCGCCCTGTCCCTGCAGGCGTCCCAGCACCCGCCTCAGGAAGGACGGCACGCCGGTTCCGCTTTCTTCATTGGCGTCGTTGTCGGCAGGCATCTCCAGTGACGTCTGGCGCGTCTGCGGGATGGCTCCCGCCCGCGAGCCTGCCTTCTGCTCCTGCTCCGCAGCCTTGAGGGCCTCCTGCATGGTCAGCGTGACCGGCTGCGCGGCACCGGTAGAGGCTGCCGTTTCCGCCGGCTGCGCGGGTTTGCGCGGCACTTCGGCTCTGGGACGGCTGGACGGGATGGGCGTGGGTTCTCCCACCCACTCGATGAATCCTCCCGAAGCGGGGGACGGCGTCGCCAGCGGAGAAGCGTCCGCGGGAGAGGACGAAAGAGGCGACGCGGCAGCCATGCCTCCGGTGCCGGGAGCCTCGGCGGACTCTTCCGCCGTCATCGCATCCGTTCCGGACGCCATGACTCCTGACGGAGCGGCCGTCTCCGCAGGCGCGGACATTACCGCATCTTCCCCAAGAGGCGGCAGGTTTTCAGTCTGAGGCTCAGAAACGTTTTCTTCGGCTGCGGACGACAGGTCCGTCTCCACGTCCCGCTCCGCCCCGGACGGCACGAGCTCTTCGACGGTCGTCGCGGCCTCGACAGACACGGAGGCCGCCGTCTCCGTCGGGACCGGCACCTCGGTCTCCTGGGCGGGAGCTTCCGCAAGCTCGGCCGAGGCGTCGGCGCTGTCAGGCGCGGCCTCGCCGCTCTTTACGTATGTCGTGGGCACGGTCTGCCCCCATTGGTTATCCAACGACGGCAGCTCTTCCGAAACGGAGGCCGCCGGAGCCGCTCCCCATTGATTGTCGATAGTCGGCAAGTCTTCGGCGGACGAGCCTTCCGACGGGTCCGCAGTCTGCGACCGCACGTCATCGGACACCGATTCCACGACAGGGGTCGGCTCGACCGGGAGATCGTCCGTGACCGGCAGCACGGGTTCCTCAACGGGCGCGGCAGCGGCCTCCTCAAGGGCAGGCTCCGGTCCCGCCTCCTGTTCCCCGGCCTCGGGCGCGACATCCTCAGCCGCGGACACGGCCTCCGCAACCGCCTCATGCTCGGCCGCCCGTTCCCGCGCTTCCTCCCGTCTGGGGGACTGCGGCGTCAACAGACCGGAGAGCGGCGGGAATCCGGCGGGATGTCCCGACGCCCCCCCGGATGCCGGTGCGGCTTCCTCGCCCTGGCTGCCGAAGAAGGCTTCCAGGATCTCACGCACCGTCTGGCGCAGGGCCTCGCGATCCACAGGTTCCAGCAGGGCGTGCGTGAAGCCCGCTCCGGCCAGCGCATCCCACTGGCTGTCGTCCCCGGTGACGGCGATGGCCCCGAATACCGGCAGATGCGCCGCCGTGGCCCGCTGGCGGAAACGCTCCAGCGTTTCCTGCGCCTTGACGGACACCTGCGTACCCGACGCGATCAGCATGGTGACCGGACGCTGCTCATGCAGGGCCAGCGCTTCCGGCAGGGTGCGCGCCTGCAGGACCACGCAGGCCAGGCCATCCAGCATATGCACCAACGCCTGACGATCCATGGCGCCGGGCGTACACACCAGTATGCGCGCCCGTCGCGCGCTCTTGCCCGTATGCTCCGCCGGGGCCGTCGGCACTTCCGCTACGCCGTCCACAGGCTCCAGATGCAGGGTAAAGGCGATGGTCGCTCCGCGTATGCCGCACTCGGCGCTCAGGAAACCGTTGCTCCGTCCGGCCAGCTCCCACGCATGGCTCAAGGCCAGGCTGGAACGTTCGGCGGGAGGCGTGCCGGACCCGCTGTCCTGCACGGTGAACAGCAGATGACCGGGATCGTCGCTGTCCGGCACACGTCGCACCGAAAAGTGCACAGCGCCCTGCCGCGTGGCACGGACGGCGCTTTCCAGCAGTTCGCGCAACACCGCATCCAGCGCCTGATACTCGCCGCTGTAAAAAGACGGCAGATAGGGAGGCATGTACCAGGCCAGCGCGATGCCGCTGTTTTCCGCGGCTGCGGCCACGGAATCATGGACTGAGCGCATGAGCTCCTGCAGATCGAACGTCTCCTGCAGGGCCGGAGCGGACACGCCGGGCAGGACGCTTGCGGGATCCCGCAACACGGCCAGCATCTGCCGGGCGGCCGAGGTCATGTTGCGGGCCGTCTCCCGCGCCGAAGGCGGCAGGGAGCACTGCTCCAGTACGGCGCTCTCCCGCATGAGATCATCCAGCGGACGCCGCAGGGCCTCCTCCAGACGCTCGGCATCCAGCGGGTCGGCCGCGGGACGTGCGGACCGCGCGGGCGGCGTTTCCGTCCGGGGCGACACCGGGACAGGTTCAGGCTGCGGCACGTCCTCTTCCATGCGGGGCAAGGCTATGCCCTCCTCGCTGGAAGAGACCAGACGCAGATTGGGATCATCCAGCAGTGGGAGCTGCTCCGAGCGCTGGGGTGTCCCCAGACTCAGCGGCCCGTCATCGACCAGCAACGTCCCCGTACTGACCGCCGGCATGGTCAGATCGATGGGGGCATCCTCCTCTTCCTCGTCCTCCTCCCGCCGAGGAACGGCGGTCGCGGCGATGACGAGCGCGCTCAGGGCCGTGCCCCAGAGGGGCAGCGAAGCCAGCACGCCGGGCGCATAACCGAAATCCAGCCCAAGGATGGACGCCGCCACGGCAGCCGGCGGCAGCAATATGCCCAGCAGGAAACGCCGCGCTCCCGGCAGGCCCATCAGACAGGCGGCTGTGGCCGTGGGCACGCACAACAGCATGACGAGAGGCCAGAGAGGCAGGTAGCGCGCCGTCCAGGCCATGTCCGGCACCAGCGGCAGCAGGGCCAGCGCTGCGCCGGGCAGCACCAGCAGGATGAACTGCGCATCGAGGAAACGATGATGGCCCCGCGTCTGCATGAGATGGCGGCCCACATGCGGCAGGAACATGAGCGCCAGTCCCGGCGTCAGCAGAGCGGCCGTATCCTCAAGAGAAAAGTGTCCGGAACCGTTGCCGGGGACGCCGAAATAGCCCTGCACGAGCGCGGCCGCGACGTAAAGGGCCGTCCAGATGCGCCACTGGCCGTGCTCCGACAGTCCGCGCAGCAGACACAACAGCATGACCACCGCCAGCGCGACCAGCGCGCTCTTGGAGGCCAGACCGGAAAGATCCGTGGCGGCATTGTGCGGCGTGCGCAACATGGGCGAGAACCACAGCCCCGGCAGCCCGTCCAGCCGCAGGAAACAGACCTGCGCCTCTTCCCCCGCGCGCGGCAGCAGGAGGACATTGCGGGAGGTCGGCGTGTTCTCCCGCCACTCCACGGTATTGCTCAACGTGTCGAACAATGGATTGTACAGCGTGGGCGTACCGGGGACGCTCTCCCCCATATCCAGGAGAATCGCGCTGTTTTCCTGTCCCGGCACGGCGGCATCCAGCACGAAGCGCAGCCAGGTCACCCCCGACACGCGCGGCAGACGCTTCACGTCCAACGGCGTGAAATGCTTGTCCGGCGGCAGGGCAGCCACCTCTTCCACATCCATCTCACCCGTCGTGTCGATATAGACCTGAAGATAAGGCAGCAACGCCAGACTGGGCTGGCTCAGGTGGGACGGCACCGTGTCCGGGGAGGCTCCGGCCGGGACCGTCAGTGCCACAGGCGGCACAGGCGGCACGGGCGGCTGCAGGATCGCCGCTCCGGCCGTGGCGGCGCACAGCAGCAGGAGCGCCAGCGCGGACGGCAACATACTCCGCAGACGAGACAGACTCACGACGACAAGCGCCGTACTGATGCGTTCAAACATGGCTTTTCTCCCGCCCCTAGGGCCTATTGACACTATTTGCTGCCTGTTTGGAGGAAAGGGAGCCCCCCGCTCTGCCCTCGATGCTCGAGAGGCTTCCGTGTCGCCCAACGAGCACGGTCCGCAGCCGCCTTTCGGTCGCCGCCGGCGCGGGAGCGAGTGCCCTTCCCCCCAAGCCCCCCATCCTTTCCCCAGCGCGCTTTTACTGAGAGAAGAGTCGGGGACTCGAGGCTCCCCTGCCTCAAGGGCAAGCGGAGCGTGTACAGCTTGTAGTTTTATCTATTGAAATTATTTATAAAATTTGTATTGACGCGCCCTAGGGCAACGGCTTGTCGCATTGTTCGATGAGCGTACGCAGTGCCGTTCCGTCCGGGGCCGTTGCCCGGGGATTCATACGCAGGAGTTCCTGCCAGACCGCCTTGGCCTCGGCGTGTTGATGCAAGTCGAAAAGCAGGATGACCCCCTTGTTGAAGCGGGCATTCTCGTGCGCAGGATCGGCGCGCATGGCCCGGTCGAAGCACTCCAGCGCCTGCCCGAGCTGGCCGCTTTCCCGATACATGATGCCCAGATCGGTCAGCACGTTGGGATCGCCGGGCCGCAGAGCCAGCGAGCGCTCGTAAGCGTTGATGGCCTTGAGGGGCTGATGCGTATCGAAATAGGCATTGCCGAGCTCCGTCCAGCCGTCCACATCCTGCGGGTTGGCGGCAAGCCGCTTCTCCAGATGGCCGATGTGTTCCAACGCCTCCCGGCTCGCGTTCACCGGCGGGGCCGCCTGCATCGCCTTTTCCTGTACGGCGGCGACGGCTGCCGGAGCCGGATCGGAGGGCGGCGCTCCCGCATCGGCCTTGGACGCTGCCGGTGCGGGCTGGGACGCCACGGTCCGGGACGCCGCATCCTCCTGCCTGTCAAGGGCATGGGGAAGGAGGTTCCCCAGGAACATGCCGCCCAGCAGGCATATGCCGCAGCAAAGCGCACAGGTGAGCCCGGAGACGCCTCCCCGCCTGTTCGCCGCCGCGGACGGCGGGATGTCTCCCGGCAGGGGGAGCGAAGCGCTGTTGCACGGCGCGTCCGTGGCGTTATCGGGCGTGAGGGACGCCGCTTCATTGCAGACAGCGGGAGAAACGACGGCAGGCGTACCGGCGGAGGGAGCTTTCCGCCGTTCGGAAGATTTTCGTTTGGAACGCGACATGGCAATTTTCTCTTTTCTGGGGAACGGAGCGTCTGCCCCGGTGGGCGATGTCCCTTTTTCTAGAATATTCCTAGAATATTGACAAGGCGGAAAGACCGCGCCGTCCGTGCGGAAGGTCTCCCCCGCAGCGGACAAGAAAAGGGAGGCCGCGAAGCCTCCCTTTACTTGTCACCGTATGACCGCTGCCGAAGCGCGTCACGCCCCCCGAACCAGCCAACCGGGCGAACATGCCGTGTTCCCCCCGGCGTCCACGGCAAAGCTCGCCGCGCCATGCTCCGCCGCTCCGACGGCCACGCTTGCGGCCGGCAGCAGCGACAGTCCCGTGGCCAGGGCGTCCGCGAGACCGCAGCGGGCAGCCAGTACGCTGCACGAGCGCAGGCGGGAGAACTCGCCGTTGCGGGGATCGCACAAATGGCCGTCAGGTTGTTCATAGTTGCCGGACGTGGCAATGGCCTGATCACGCAGCGGCAGGATGGCGGGATAATCGCCGCGCTTTGCGGGGTCCTCCACCGCAACGATCCAGGGCCTGCCGCCGTCGGCGGTTCCACGGGCCACGATGTCGCCGCCCGCGTCCACCAGATGGTCGGGGCAGCCGCAGCGGAGCAGTTCGGCGGAAACGGCGTCCACCACCGCCCCCTTGGCGATGCCGTCCAGCGTAATGCCCATGCCCTGCCGCAACAGGCGGATGCGCCGGCCGTCCACGCGGATGGCACGGGCATCCACCAGCTCGCGCACATCACGAGGCGCCGCCGTGTCGGCCTGCGCGGCCTGCCGCCATTGCAGAAGCGGCAGCACACTGACGTCAAATTGCGGCGTGCGGGCATGAATGTCCGCCGCCAGTTCCAGCAGGGAACACAGTTCGGCGGGGGCCGCGTCGAGCGTACCCTGCCCATTGAGCACGCTCAGCGGAGAGCCGCCGTCATGGCGGTCATACAGCGAGGCCAGCCGCCGCCCGAGCGTCAGCGCACGTTCCGCGGCCTCGGAGGCCTGCGCCTGAGTGCATCCGGCAATCTGCACCCGCACGAAGGTGCCCATGAACAGCTCCGTGCGCGCATAAGGGCCGGTCTCCGGCAGGGTAAGGGCCCTGACCGGCGCGGGCAGCAGACTCATGCCGGCCAGCGCGCCGCCGCCCAGCAGCAGACCGCGCAGAAAGTCGCGCCGCCCGCACCGGGCGGCAAGGGGACGAAAAAGGGAAGTTGGCTTCAGCATGGCATTACTCCTGCGCGGACGCCTGGGGGGCGGCGGGGCTGGTCTGGGGGATAATCCCGGAGACGGGGCGGATTTCCTCCATGATGCCCCGCGTGTACCGGAAGATATGCCGCGGACAACCGGCCACGCAGGCCTCGTTGCACTCGCCGCCGTAGGAAAGACATTGCAGCTGATCAATGACGATGCGCGCGTTTTCCAGCCGTACAGCCTTGGCCGGGCAGGCCTTGACGCACTTGCAGCACTTGATGCAACCGCTGTCGCAGATGTCGGTCACGGCGCGCAGCTTGTCGCGAGTATTGCAATACACGGCCACACGGGCCCGCTTGGGCACGAGCTCCAGCACGCCGCGCGGGCAGGTCTGGACGCAGCGCCCGCAACCGATGCACTTGCGGGCATCCACCTGCACGAGCCCGTCCACGATCCGCATGGCCTCAAAGGGGCAGCCCACCACGCAGTCGCCGAAGCCGAGACAGGAATACCGGCAGTTGTCCACGCCGCCGCGCAGCATGGCGGCCGCCGCGCAGGAGGGCATCCCCTGGTACTGATAGCGCAGGGCCACATTGCCCGCCACCTTGTCGCAACGTCGCAAGGACATGAGCGGCTCGGCCTCGGACACGGTCTTGCCGGTCAGCTCGCCCACGGCGATGCTGGTCTGTGCGCCGCCGGCGCAACAACTATTGGCCGGGATCTTGGGATCATTGACCACGGCGGCGGCGTAACCTTCGCAACCGGCAAAACCGCAACCGCCGCAATTGGCTCCCGGCAGCACTTCGAGCACGGCCTCCACGCGCGGGTCCTCCTTGATGTAGAAGACGCGCGAAGCCACGGCCAGCACCACCGAGGCCAGCAGCCCCAGCCCGAAAAGGATGATGATGGATGTCGTCACCATAGCAGAATCCTCATCCGCCCGCAGGCGGCGTGTTCGGACGGCGCTACTGCGCCATACCCTTGAAGCCCATGAAGGCCAGCGACATGAGCCCGGCCATGATCAGCGCGATGGGCGTGCCTGCCAGCGCCTTGGGCAGACGGCAGGTGTCCAGACGCTCCCGGATGCCCGCCATGAGCAGCAGGGCCAGCGTGAAGCCCATGCCGGAAGCGAGGCCGTACAAGAGCGAGGTCATGAGGTCGTATTCCTCGCGCTGCACGAGGATGGCCACCCCCATGACCGCGCAGTTGGTGGTGATGAGCGGCAAAAAGATGCCCAGCGCCGCGTAGAGCGGCGGCACCATCTTCTTGAGGAACATCTCCACGAACTGCACCAGCGAGGCGATGACCACGATGAAGACGATGGTCTGCAGATAGCCGAGGCCGTAGGGCGCCAGCACGTATCTCTGCATGAGCCAGGTGCAGAGCGTGGAGACGACGATGACGAAGATCACCGCGCCGCCCATGCCCAGCGCCACGCTCTTTTCCTTGGAACAGCCCAGATAGGGGCAGTTGCCCAGATACTGCGCAAGGACGATGTTGTTGACGAAGATGGCGGCAATGAACAGCTGGAAGATTTCCATACCCGTCTCCTATCAGTCCTTCTTGTCGAGCGAACAGCACCCGCAGCCGCTGCAGCCCACGGGATCAGGCTCCCGAAGGCCCTTGCGCCGCGCCTGCCAGACATTGATGACGTTCATGCCCGCGAGGATGAGCCCCAGACAGATGAAGGCCCCCGGCGCCTGCACCATGATGCGGAAGGGCTCGAAGCCTTCCCACATGATGGGGATACCGAACCAGGTCCCGTTGCCGAGGATCTCGCGCAGCGAGCCAAGGAAGGTCAGGGACAGGGTAAAGCCCAGCCCGATGCCCAGGCCGTCGGCCACCGAAGCGGCCACGCCGTTCTTGGCGGCAAAGGCTTCGGCACGGGCCAGGATGATGCAGTTCACCACGATGAGCGGCACGAAGATACCGAGCTGCTGATAGAGCGGATAGGCATAGGCCTGCATGAGCAGCTCCACCGCCACCACCAGCGAGGCCGCGATGACGATGAAGCAGGCGATGCGCACCTTTTTGGGGATGATGCCGCGCACCATGGAGATGAGCATGTTGGAGAGCACGAGGACGAAGATGACGGCAGCCCCCATGCCCAGACCGTTATTGGCCGAGCTGGTCACGGCCAGCGTGGGACAGAGGCCCAGCACCAGCCGGAAGGGCGGCAGATCCTGCCAGAGGCCCTTGGTGAATTCGTGCATGACGCTCATGGTGCCCTCCTATTTGCCCCACGTCTTGAGGATTTCGGCCTTGAGGGCCTTGTAGACGGCGGCGGCGTTGTTGACGGCCGTCACCGCGCCGGCGGAGGAGATGGTCGCCCCGGAAACGGCGTCGATGCCGCCGCCCTGCGCCTTGAGGGCCACCGGCAGCGGCTTGCCGATGAACTGCCCGGTAAAGGCGGGTTCAGCGATGCGCATACCGAGACCGGGCGTCTCCTTGAGGTCGGTCGTGCCGATGCCCGCCAGCGTATCGTCCGCCACGTTGAAGCCGACCATGACGCCCACCGCGCCGCCGTAGCCCTTGCCCTTGTCCTCGATGGCCACCCCCACCAGCAGGCCGCCGCGCCGCGCCGGAAAGACGCGCACTTCCCGGCCGTCCGGCAGGGAAAAGGCCTTGCGGTCAGCGATGGGGTTGTTGTCCAGTCCGGTAAAGACCTTGTGGATGGCCGGCCCCTGCACATAGGTGAGCACCTGCTCCTCGATGCCCGGCGCCGTCACCATCTTGAGATAGGAAAGCGCAAAGCCGCTCAGGCCGCACAGGGCCGACAGCACAACGATCATGCGTAGGATATCGCCCATGCTAGCGCACTCCGAAAGGTTTGGGACGGATCATGTCCAGAAGCGGGGTCAGCATGTTGACCAGCAGGATGGCAAAGGGCGTACCGTCCGTGTAGACGCCGTATTTGCGTATGGCCATGACCAGCCCGCCGCCGATGAGCCCGTAGAGGAACATGGGCAGCGGACGAGACGGAGCGTTGGCGGGGTCGGTGATCAGGAAGAAACCGGCCAGCATGACCGAACCCGTGCAGAGGTGATAGAGCGGCGAGGCGTGGAGCATGGGATCGGACGCGTGGAAGATGGCCGCTATGCCCGCCACGCCGAGGAAGAAGCCCAGCGCCGAATGCCAGCGCAGTATCCCCCGCATACAGAGCAGGGAACCGCCCACAAAGAGCGCCCCGATCTGCCCGGCCCCGAGGCCGTTGATCTGACGGCCGAGCAGCAGATCCGTCAGGGGGATGTGGGCGGCCTGCTCGGCCCCGAAGAATTTGAGGCGCACCAGCGGGTCCACGAAAGTCGTCCCCAGCGAGGCGGCATTGGCGTCCATGTGCAGGGGGAAGGAGACGAAGAGCACGGCCCAGCCCACCAGGACGGTATTGACCGGATTGGCTCCCAGACCGCCGAAGGCCATCTTGCCCAACGTGATGGAGGTGACCGCGCCGAGGACGACCAGCCACCACGGGGAATCCGCCGGCAGCAGGAAGGCCAGCAGCAGCCCCGAACAGACGGCCGTCAGATCGTCCACGGCCAGCTCACGGCCCATGAGTTTCTGACAGAGAGCTTCCACCGCCACGCAGACGGCGACGCTCAAGGCCATGACGCGCACGGCGGGCAGGCCCCAGTTCCAGACGGCAAAGCAGACGGCAGGCAACAAGGCCGCCAGGATATAGAGACTTTGCCGCCGGATGCTGCGCCCGCAATGCCAGTAGGGCGGCGCGCTCATGGCCAGCAGAACGGAAGACGATGCGCTAGTCATCAGTTGCCTCCTTGGGCGGCGCCGGACGCGGCTTCACCCTGTCCGACGGGTTTCAGTTCTTCCAGACGCCGGACGGCATCGGCCTCGGCCAGCTTGTGCTTGGCCAGACGGATATACTGCAGGACGGGACGCCGCGCGATGCAGACATAGCCGCAGAGGCCGCATTCCAGACACTGTTCCACGTATTCCTTGCGGGCCCGTTCGTGCAGGGCGAACTCCGCATAGCGGCTCAGCAGGTTGGGACTCAGACGGGCGGGACAGACCAGCACGCAGGCTCCGCAGTTGATGCAGGGGCTGTGCCCTTCCATGACGGGCACGCTGCCCGCCTCCACCACAAAGACGCCCGTGGAGCCCTTGGTGACGCTGCGCGAGAGTTTCTCGATGCTCTCGCCGCGCAGCGGGCCGCCGCGTACCAGCGTATCCCCGTCCCGAAACTCGATGTTGGCGAAGGCCAGCAGCTCACCGATCATGCTGCCTTCCTTCACGATGTAGTTGCCGGAATGGGTGAAGCTGCCGATGGTGATGACCGTCTCCGTCAGCGGCAGGCCGGTCACGGCCACCCGGCCGAGACTCCAGACGTTGTGCAGTCCCACGATGCCCACGCCGTCGGGCCGTTCCTTGCCGGTCACGGCCTTGATGACCAGCGCATTGACGCTGGCCGGATAATGGGAGGGCACATGCACGATCTCCACATCATGATGCTGGAGGCGTATCTCCTTGGGCACGGCCAGCAGGATGCGCCTGGCCGGAGAGAGACGGCGCAGCATCTCCAGCCCGTTGTGCAGATTGCGCTGATGCGCCAGCAGCATGGGCTCGGCCCAGGTGACGCCCGGATCGGGGTTGAGCCCGTTGATGATGAGCGTCTCGCAGTCCTGACCGAGCGAACCGGTATTGAGGCCCAATCCCTTGAGGATGGGCACAAGCTCCCCGCCTCGCTCAGGCATGGCCAGCAGATCGACCTTCTCCACGCTCTGGGCGGCGGCGCGCAGCTCTTCGTCCGGCTCCACCGCCTCCACGAAGATGGAGCGCTCGTTGACTTCCGTTATTTTCCCGAAAATGGGCGAGAACACGTCCCCCTTGGCCGGGGAGGGATGCACCCCCAGTTTTTGGTGGGGATACACCAGCATTTTCTTGCTGATGCCCTCCAGGAGCTTGAAGCCCTCACGGTTGAGGCGCACCTGCCGCGGGCTCGGCCCCTCGCTGAATCGCTGCGTGATGCCGTAGACCAGATGGAATCGCGGATCCGGCAGCATCTGGAAAAGTTCTTTCATGCTCGCCTCACTTCGAGGTATGACACTGGGCGCACTGCCCCTTCTTGAACGGCCCCTTGCCGGCGCTCTCGTGGCAGCCCATGCACTGCTTGTGGAAAGCGTCCATGCGGCCCAGGAGCAGCTTGTCCCCACCCGCCTCATGACAGACGACGCAATCGGCATAGAGCGGCGACACCTTGCTGCGGACCTCGGCGGGCTGCTCCCGCATGGGCTTCACATCGTGGCAGGAGGCGCAGCCGTTGACCTTCTTGGCGAACAGGTCTTCGTGACAGGTCACGCAGCGGGCGTGGACGGCATCCGCCAGATTGGGCGGCGTACCGGCTTCGGCGGGCTTGTGCGTGGGAGCGACGCCGGTCTCGTGGCAGTCGGCGCAATTCTGCGGTTCAGGCTCGATCCCGGTATCCTTGTGGTGACAGTCCCGGCAATCAAGGCCCATTTCCCGGGCATGACGCTTGTGGCCCCAGTCCTTGCGGGCAAGCTCGTAATGGTGACAGGTGACGCAGGCTTCCGGGTCGTAGCGGGTAACGTGTTCCTTGCGGAACGCCGCATCAAAGGTCTGGCCGTGGCACTGCGCACAGGAACGCACGGCGGCAGGGTCCGGTTGGGGCGTCAGACTGTCATGATGACAGGTACTGCACCTCATGTCGGGCAGGGCCGCATGCGCGTTATGGTCAAAGACCACGGCGCCGCCGGCATTGGGCAGCAGGATGCGCTGCGGCGAAACCGGGGCCGCCTGCGGCATGAGCAGGGGCACAGCATAGCCCCCTATGCCGAGGACGGCCAGAACCACGACCACTATGGTCACGGGAAGATAGCGTTTTTGCAAAGCCTTGCCCCTCCTTGTCATGAATGGCGCACCCCGCCGTCATACAATGTCCCGCCGAAAGCGGAGACTCATAGGCAAACATACCAAAACGGCAACTTTTTGTGAAGCGCTCAACCCCACAAATATGCTGCTCTTTTTTTCACATTGACGCGAATCCATCCGCGCGCCGCCGCAGGCCCTTCCGCCGGCGGCTGCCGGCGATCATCAAAAAGGGGACGCATGGCGGGCGCCCCCTTTTCATCAGTACGCTGACTGCCGCACGAGCTAGCAGACGAAGCGCGGGTCCTTCTTCACTTCTTCTCGGACGATCTGGAAGAGCACCGGACTCAGGAAGAGGATACCGAAGAGGTTGGGGAAGGCCATGAGGGCATTGCAGGTATCGGCGATGAGCCACACCATGTCGAGCGCGATGACGGCGCCCACGCCCACGGCAAGGCAATACACGATGCGGAAGGCGACCTGGGCCTTGTCGCCGAAAAGGAAGATGACGCAGCGTTCGCCGTAGACGCACCAGCCGAGGGTGGTGGTGAAGGCAAAAAGGGCCAGCGCGATGCTCACGCCGTACTCCCCGAAACCTGCCAGCGTGGATCCGAAAGCCACGGCGCTGAGCTGCCCACCATTGAGCCCGCTGCTCCAAAGGGGATCGCCGGCGGCCACACCGGCGGCCACGCCGGCGGGCAGCGTTTCGGGCACAACGGCGACCAGGATCACGAAACCGGTCATGGAGCAGACGATGATGGTGTCGATGAACACGTCCAGCATGCCGATGGAGGCCTGAACCAGGGGGCTTTCCGCCGTGGAGGCCGCATGCGCCATGGGTGCCGTGCCGAGGCCGGCTTCATTGGAGAAAATGCCGCGGGCCATGCCCATCTGGATGGCCGTCATAATAGTGGCGCCCACAAAGCCGCCCTGCGCCGCGGTGGGCGTGAAGGCGTCCGTCACCACCCAGAGGAAGACGGAGGGCACGCGGTCGATGTGCAGGCCGATGATGATGAGACACATGATGATGTAGAAACCGGCCATGAAGGGCACGAGCTTGCCGGCCACGGCGCCGACGCGCTTGACGCCGCCCAGCAGCACCATCACGCACAAAATCACCAGCACCACGGCCACCAGATACTTGTTGAGGCCGAACGTGCTCACCAGGTTGCCGCATACGGCATTGGCCTGCACCATGGCGCCGGTGCCGATACAGGCGCAGGCCCCGAACACGGCGAAGCAGATGGCGAGCCAGGTCCAGTTTTTGCCCAGACCGTTCTTGATGAAGTACATGGCGCCGCCCACCCAGTTGCCGGCGGGAGTCTTTTCGCGAAAGTGCACGGAAAGCAGCACTTCGGAAAATTTGGTCATCATGCCCACGAGGGCCGTGATCCACATCCAGAACAGGGCGCCGGGCCCCCCGATGGCGATGGCCGTGGCCACGCCCACGATGTTGCCGGTGCCGATGTCGGCGGCGATGGCGGTCATAAGCGCGTTCCAGGGCGATATCTCCCCGTGTTCGGACTTGTGATCCCGACCGTCCCACAGACATTTATACGCGCGGATCCAGTTGCGGAACGAGTAAAACTTGAGGCCGAAATTGAGATACAGGCCCGTACCGACCAGCAGTACGAGCATGATGGGACCCCAGACGATACTTTGCAATGATTTCAAAAGATCAACCAAAAATTCCACAGCCGCCTCCTCATAGCAGCGTTTCCGACCTTGCGGTCGTGGTTTCGGGGGGCGTTGCCGCCCAGCCGCGGACCAGACGAACGCCGTTCCCAGCCGAAACGGCAGTCCGCTCTTTCGGGGTAGCAAATTTTCGTGCAGGAGGCAAAGAAAATATCTCTCATGCATATTTTTTTTCTGCCAAATCACAAATTTGCGTCGCATTTTTCAGGGATATGAAATGATTGGTCGTTCAACCAGTGCATGATTCAAACTTTATTAAAAAAGAAATTTTGAACAAATCATTTTATTCAAGACGATTATTAGAGAACAAAATAACAAAATCATATTATAATATTATTATTCAAGAAAAATTTTAGCCATATTTTCGTCTATTGCAGTAATACAACAGTATCCACTTTACGGAAGCAGAAGACTACCGCAGACGAGCTTTCCGCGCGGCCCTCCTTTCAGGCATACATGCAGAGGCTTCACCCTCAGTTGAATTTTTTTAAGGCCCCACTACGGCGGGAACGACCCTCCGTCTCCGCCTCCTCCTCAGCAAACCATCCCGCAAGTCCGCCGGCCATCTTCCCAGGCAAGGAATCTCACCGCGATCTGCCGACAGAGGGTCTCTCCGCGTCACGTCCGAACATTAGCGGTGCTGGAGATGGCAAAGCAAACTGGACATGCCGCGTTGCTTCCGCTATATGTCATAGTCGTAAAGTACGGCATCCCCATGCAGACCTCAGACAACACCCTGATGCGACTCTGCTGAAACGTCGAGAGGCGGCATCACTTCCTAGGTAGAAAGGAGCTCATACGTGCAAACTAATCCCCTGTTTTTGGGCACCCCTCTGGATCTTCGCAGAGCGTTCCACTATGACATCAATTATCTGTGCGACTTCCTCGCAGCGCTTCCCCTGCCGGTATGCCCACTGCGGGTAGGAAAAGCCTGGCGGAGGCTGAGCCACATCGAGTTGCGCCATGACGTGGACCTCTGCCTGCAGTCGGCGCTGGCCATGGCCGTTGTCGAACAACGTCACGGGTTCGCTTCAAGTTATTATTTCCTCCCGCCTGACGGCATCACTCAAAAACGCAATTACTTTGGTTCGGTCGAGAAGGACCGCATCCGAGTCTCCCGGCGCTTCATCGAAAAGGCGCTGGCCATCCAGGAAATGGGGCATGAAGTGGGCCTGCATAACGATCTTATCCCTTTGGCCGCAGCCACCGGAGTCCCCATTGCCGAACTGCTGGCCGGCCTGCTGGACGAACTGCGTACACACGGACTTCACGTCACCGGTACTGCCTCACACGGCTCTCCCCTGTGCAGACGATACGGTTTCATCAATTATGAAATCTTCGAGAGAGAGAGAGAGAGAGAGAGAGAGAGAGAGAGAGACGGGTCGTTCAAATTGATGGAAAAACGGTGTCCATCCCCAGCCTGAACATGCGGGATTTTGGCCTCGACTATGAGGCATACTTCAGGCCTCGTGATCTCACCATCTCCGATTCCGGCAATAATCTGCAAGTTTTCATTCCCGGTAAAGAACCGCAAAAACTCACATCCACCAATCTCAAACACCATATCCTTTCCCGAGACCTGCCTGGCAAAGAAATGCCTATCACCATACAGGTCCTCATCCATCCCGACCATTGGTGTCCTATCTGTACGGCCAATGTTACACATGTCAAAGATTGTCTCGACAACATGCAGGCCATATTTCTCAATAGAAGACTTCAAGAAAGAAGATTCCTGATACGCAGCAGAAAAAATATCCTCTACCATTGCGCTATGGATGCCGTCTCGTCCTATGAAGTATTCTACAGTACAGAAGCCTTCCACTTCTCGGGACAACGCGCATGGCTGGACATGCTTACGCCGCATCTGCGCCCCACCATCCACACGGTGCTTGAACTGGGCTGCGGACAGGGCGAACTGCTGGCGCTTGTCATGCGCTCGCTGGGCGCGACAGGTGGCGGGCCACGCCTCGGCGTCGGCGTGGACGCCTCCTATGCCGCCATTGCGGACTGCGCCGTTCGCTATCCCCATCTGCGCTGGGCGCATAGCCCTTGCGAAGATTTCATCGACAAACTGCTCGCGCGGGCGGAGGAGGTCAGCGCTATCCCGCCCCGCTTCGATCTCATCCTCGACAAGACAGGCATGACGGCCATCCCGGACTTCCCCACCGCCTTTGCCTTGCTGAAAAAACTCTCGTACTGCCTGGCCCCCGGAGGCCGCTACATCTATATGGCATCGCCCGGTTTTTACGAGCGCCGCTATGCCGACAAGGCTCTGTGGCCGCTCTCCTGGCTGGAGATATGTCAGCGGGTGTTCCCTCATGCGCGCTGTCTCGGGAGCAACGGCGCCCTGCTCTACGAATTTGCCAATGAACCTCTTCCGGCGCGGAACGCGTGATGCAAGACAGCGCAGGCGGTGGATCGCGCCGCCTGCCGGGCCGGGCATCCATCCACGATCCGGGATGAGACCTCCGAATACATGCGCACAAAAAAACGCCCGCAAAGCGGGCGTTTTGTTTTGGCTGTCGCGATACGCGAGAACAACCTTTCCAAACAAAAAGCGCTCCCGCAGGGGAGCGCCGGAACACTATCTTTCCACGGCAAAGATATTGCGGAACAAAAGCTCGCCGTCGGCCTTCTTCACCTCTATGATGACCTGACTGTTTTCCAGCTTGCCCACGGAACGGGGAAGACGGGACACCATGACCGCGCGCTTGAAACGGCTGATGCGGAAATCCCCCACATCATCCGGCTCAAAACTCACGGCGTGCTGCTGCCCGTCGGCCGTCAGCAGCGTTACCTCCACCACGCCGGAGACCACCTTCTGCCGCTCGGTATTACGCAGGTCGAGCGAGACGCGCAGGCGCCCGTTGCCCAGAGAGCGGGCCCGGACATTGAGCACCTTGACCAGATCTGAGGATACGGCGGGGAACTCCGCATGGCCCGGCCCTTCGCTCGGCTGCTTCAGGGCCTGCTCCATCTCCTTCTGCACCTCGGCGCTCTCCTCCGGTTCGACGGACGCCGTGGCTTCGGAATGACCGACCAGTCGATGGGCCAGCAGACGCCGCCCGTCGACATTCTGTTCCTTGAGCAGGATCTCGAGATTTTCCAGCCGTTCGGCGGTGGCCTCGGCCTCAAGCAGCGCCCGTTCGAGCCGGACCTGCTCCGCTTCGAGCGCGATATTGCTCCGCCAGAGCTGGAAGGACCACCACCCCAGGCCACCGGCGAGCAGCGGGAAGCAGAACAGACAGATCATGAAGACATAGAACCGCCCCCGGCGCACCCGCAGAGTACGCCGGGCGCCATCGTCACTCATCAGTATGAGGCTCAGTCGCGTATCGTTGCTCATGCCTAGCGTGCGGGCGGTTCGGCCGCCCAATCCTCACGGGCGATGCGCCAGCTCGTCCCGTCGTATTCCAGCAGCAGGGTCTTGGTCCCCCGGTCGCTCATGCCCTTGCTGTCGGCATAGTTCTGCATCATGTCGGCCCGCAGGCCCTTCTTGTCCAATGAGAAGCGCATACCGCTGAGCTGCACCAGCGTGGGGGTGACGCGCTGCCAGAGGTTCTGCTTCTGCTGCCGCAGGAAGCGCGCTCCGCGCCGTCCCTGTTGCAGGGCGTCGGGGGTATAACATTCCATGTAGGCGTCCAGATCGGCCTTTTCCCAGGCTGCGCGCCAGCGTTCCAGCATGGCGCTGGCCTCGCCGCTGGCGGTTTCCAGATAGACCATGGACAATCCGTGTTCGCCGGGCGTCCAGCGGCTGGCGACCAGACGAAAGACGCCATCCTCGCCGCGCTGCCACCAGAGTTCCCGCAGGCCCTCCTCGATGCCGCGCTGACCGACGAAAAGCACCGGCAAACGGCAAAGAGCGGTCTGTCCGTCCACAGACCACTCCTGCGCGCCGGGGTACACGCGCAGCCAGGGCGAGCGCAGCAGGCGCTGCCGTTCGCGGCGCTCCTGACCGAGGCTCAGACCGCGCGGCAGGCCCGCCGTCTTGTTGAAACGCTTGGCGTCGTAATAGCCGCTTTCCAGCGCCTCGGCCCGCGTATCCCGCTCGGCAAAGGCCGAGAGCCAGGCGGAAGCCCGCGCCGCAAGTTCCTCACGCAGGGACGGCGTCAGCTCCAGTGCCGGGGGCGGCGGAGGGGTGGCCGCTTCCGGCGCGGCGGGCGTGGGCGCGACCTCAGGTCCCCGCGCCTCATCGGCCGCGAGGGTCTCCGGCGTCGTCTCGGCGGGGGCCGCCGCTTGCTGCGGCGTCTCCACGGCAGGGGCCTCGTCGCTCCCCGTCAGGGAAAGCTCCCGCTCATCCGGGCGCAGCGTATCGAGCGCGCTCCCGCCGCCCCAGTTGATCTCTCCGGTGATCTGCGTCGGCTGGTTGCGCGGCACGAGCGCATCCGCCGCCAACAGGCGTTCCTGTTCGCCGCCCGCCGCCGTCGCGGCGGCTTTCTCGTCCGCGGCGCTTTCCGGCATGTCCAGCGCGGGCCGGGAAGGACCTTCGCTGCCGTCGCTCATGACCGGCAAGGCCTGCGCGATGAGCTTGCCCTGCTTGAATTCGGCCAGCATACCCATATCCCGCGGCGTCCACTCCATGCCGACGATGCGGAATTCGCCCTTGTCGTCCTTCTGCCAGTACAGCCGCCGTACCCCCTCGGTCGAGAGGTTGGAGGCCGTATAGAACTGTTCCGACCAGGTGACCCAGTAGCCGGGCCCCTGCAATACATGGATATCCCGGTTGATGATCTTGATGAACGAGAGCATCTTGAACAGACGCTGCTTGTTCTGACGGAACCTGCCGAAATCCTCGGTCGCCTTGCTGTAGGCCGCGCCGTCATAAAAATCGAACATCTTTTCCGAACGGGCGGCCCAGGCGTCGCTCCACTGCTGCATACGGTGACGCAGATAACGGGCCGTGCCGTCATCCCGCTGCGGCACGTTGTTTTCATCCACCGCGTGCGCCAGCACCACCGCGGTGCCGGGCACGAGGCTCGGCCCCACCGTGTCGATGTCCTGCAGCCCGATGGCCACACAGCCGCGCGTATCGCGCGGGAAGATGCCGAATCCCTTGCTGTGGATCCAGATGCCGTGACCGGTCTTGCCCCGCAGCCTGTCCACGGGATTGGGATAGTTCAGGGTATAGGCGACGCCGCCGTACTCCGCGAAATCCAGTCCGCTGGCGATCTTGTACTCGACGAAATAGATGCCCTCGGGCGTGCGCTTGTCGTTGATGACCTGTTTGTCGCCGGGGACCTGCCCGGTGGTGCAGGGGAAGGTGTACTTGAGACGCAGCGGGCTCTTGCGCTCGAAAAACAGAAAGGACTGACGGTGCTTGTCCACCGCCACAAGATGCGAAGGCAGGCCCTCGTCGACCAGAGGGGCCTGCCAGTTGTCGGCGTAGGCAGGGAACGCCAGACTCAGCCCCAGACACCCGGCGGCCAGCAGGCGACAAAGCCCTTTTGCGGCCGTAAGGCAACGGGGAGAGGGGCCGGCGTCCTTCCTAGCGGGCCAGTTCCACGAGTTCCTTGCGTGTGAACAGCGCCCGCAGGTCATAGCCCGCGTCACGGAGTTTTTCACGACCCCCCTCCTCACGATCCAGAATGGCGCACACGGCCACGATCTCCATACCCGCATCACGCACCCGGTCGCAGGCCTTGAGCAGAGACCCGCCCGTGGTCACGACATCCTCCAGCATGGCGACCCGGTCGCCGGGAGCGAAGTTGCCGAGCCCCTCCACATATTGTCCGGTACCGTGCCCCTTGGCTTCCTTGCGCACGAGCATACCGTGCAGGGGACGGCCCAGCGTATGCGAAATGACCGTGGTGGCGGAGACCAGCGGATCCGCGCCCATGGTCATGCCGCCCACCCCGACGATGGGCAGGTCGGCAAGCAGATGATTGAAGAGGGAGCCGATGAGCCACGAACCTTCGGCATGGAGGGCCGTGACGCGACAGTCGAAATAATAATCGCTGCGACGGCCGGAAGCGAGGACGAAGTCTCCCTCACGGTAGGACTTTTCCACCAGCAGGCGCGCCAGACGCCGCTTGAGCTGCATCATGTCATCCGTCATGGCTTACTCCTGACGGCCAAGGACGCGAGCATAGATGTCGTCCTCATGCCGCAGATAGAATGCGGGATCGAACAGTCCGTCCGCCGCTTTTTCGTCAAGCTGCGCGCCCAGCCGTTCCCGCATGGCGGCATCCGCGCGCACCAGTTCGGGGAAGGGACGGCGGCTTTCCCAGCTCTGCATGGCCAGACGCTGCACGGCCTCGTATGCCTGCTGGCGCGGCATACCGGTGGCGATGAGCGCCGTCAGCACGCGCTGCGAGAAGTAGAGACCGAAGGAGCGGTCCATATTTTCCTGCATACGGTCGGGCTTCACCACCAGACCGTCCAGCAGACGGGCCAGCCGGTTGAGGATGTAGTCCGCAAGGATGGTGGAGTCGGGCATGATGACGCGCTCCACCGAGGAGTGGCTGATGTCCCGCTCGTGCCAGAGGGCCTGGTTCTCCAGCGAGGCCAGCGCGTTGCCGCGCAGCAGACGGGCCAGACCGCACATGTTCTCGGCGGAGATGGGGTTCTTCTTGTGGGGCATGGCCGAGGAACCTTTCTGGCCCTTGCCGAAGCCTTCTTCCACTTCCAGCACTTCGGTACGCTGGAGATGGCGCAGCTCCACGCAGAGGCGTTCCACGCCGCCCGCCAGGATGGCCAGCGAGGTGAAGAAGTGGGCGTAGCGGTCGCGCTGCACGATCTGGGTGGAATGCGGGTCCACTTCCAGCCCGAGGCGCTTGAGCGCCCCGGCTTCCAGCTCCGGCGAAAGGAAGGCGTAGGTGCCCACCGCGCCGGAGAGCTTGCCCACACGCACGCTTTCCAGTCCGGCCTTCACCCGCTCCAGATGCCGGGCGAACTCGGCGTAAAAGCCCACCATCTTGAGCCCGAAGCTCGTGGGCTCGGCGTGGATGCCGTGGGTACGGCCCATGCAGAGGACGCCCTTGTACTTTTCGGCCAGACGCCGCAGCGAGGCCAGCAGCATGTCCATGTCCGCCAGGATGAGCTTGCCCGCCTGAAGGAAGAGATAGCCGTTGGCCGTATCCACGATGTCGGACGACGTGCAGCCCAGATGGATGTAACGGGCTTCCGGCCCGATCTTCTCTTCCAGCGAGGTCAGGAAGGCGATGACGTCGTGGCGGGTCGTCTGTTCGATCTCCTGGATGCGGTCCACGTCGATGACGGCCTTGCGGCGGATGACCTCCACCGCCTCGGCGGGGATGCGGCCCAGTTCGGCCCAGCCTTCACATACCGCAAGCTCCACTTCCAGCCAGGCGCGGTAGCGATTCTCCAGTGTCCAGATTTGGCCCATCTCCGGGCGGGTGTAGCGATCGATCATGGAACAATACCTATGCGGACGGCGAGGTTTGCGTGCCTGATGCGGGCGAGGCGGCGGGGGCGGCGGAATCTCCGCCGGAGGACGACTTCGTGTCCGTGGCGGAGCTGCCGCCCTCCTCCTTGATGCCCTTGCGGTAGCCGTAGTCGCTGACGTACCAGCCGCCGCCCTTGAGGACGAAGGACGTATGAGAGATCATGCGCGGCGACAGCGCGCCGCAGCGGGGACAGGGTTCCTCGCCATGCGCCTGCGAGAGGGAGACCATCTCTTCAAACACATGCTGACACTTGGGGCACTGATATTCGTAAATGGGCATAACAGACGCCAATAGCGGCCAGAACAGCCCGCAAGGGCTGTCGGCCGTAGAAAAAAGTTGTCTCCGGGATGCGGCAGACCGCCTCTGCGCCCCGCGAGGGTCCGGGCCGTGCCCGCAGCCCCCGCCAAAACGCTTCGACATGCGGCCTTTGCAACGACTGCGCTGCCCGCGCGGCGGAAATGCTCATGCTTTCCGCCTGCCCGGGTGCGGGCGTCCGCTCCCGCGTCCGCCGGAGCGGCCACGCTTCACGAGTGCGGCCGCTCTAAAGCATTTTCAGTTTGGAACGCTTTGCGCTCCAAACCATACGGCCTGTCGTTCCGCGGGAAAAACGCCTTTTTCCCGCTTGGTCCTGGCCGGGCGGCGCTGTGCCGTCGCCTTGCGTTCCGCCTTTTCTCAAAGGCAAAACGCTTTAATTCTTGGCGGCAGCCTTGGCTTCGCGCACGCGCTGCTTGAGACGCTGGGCGCGGCGATGACGGCGGCGATCCAGTTCTTTCTTGCGCTCGATCTTCTTGTGAGCCATGAGTTCCTCCAGCATGGGGTATTCCCCAGTTTGATGTATCGGCATCCCATAGCCTGTTTTTCGCGCAAAGTCCAGCCTCCGCCGCCGGGACGGGACTCAGCGTCCGGCGCGCGGCCGGATGCGGGCGTAGACCAGCAGGCAGAAGGCGCAGAGCAGGGCCATGCCCACATACATGCCCCGGTAGCCGGTGAGCGGCTGGAGCAGGCCCAGCGCCGCCGGACCGAAGCCCACGGCGATGTCCATGAAGATATAGTATGTGGAGTTGGCCAGCCCCACATGCTCGGCCGGAGAGGCCTGCACGGCGATGGTCAGGCCGCAGGACTGCAGCACGCCGATGCCCGCCCCGATGCACGCCCCGGAAAGCAGCATGAGCAGACTGCCGTTGCAGCCGGCCAGCAGCAGGATGCCCACGGCGAGCACGACTATGGCCGGATACATGACATGGTCCGGTCCGTGCCGGTCAAAGATCCTCCCCGCGACGGGGCGCGTCACCAGCATGGCCGCCGAATAGACGATGAAGAAAACGCTGGCCGTCGCGGCAAGGGAAAGCTCCTTGGCATACGGGGTGAGGAAGGTCAGGATGCTGGAATACGCCACGTAGATGAGGAAGGCCAGCCAGCTCACGGGCAGGGCGCGGGGCTCCAGGAAATTGCGCCACAAGGGACGGATGAAGATGACCCCGGCATGGCTTGGCCCGCCCTGCCAGAGGGAACGGGAACACATGGCCGAGACGAGGCTCAGGCAGGCGAAGAAGATGCAGAGCGAAAAATGCAGATCGAAGGAGCCGCTGCGCAGCAGGGAGACGCCGATGAACGGGCCTACCGCCGCGGAAAGGGCATTGCTCAGCATGTAGTAGCCGAGCCCTTCGCCGCGCCGAGCTTCCGGCACCATGCGGGAAACGATGGTCCCCAGCGCCGTGGACGCCGCGCCGTACGCACAGCCGTGCAGGAAGCGGACGACCAGCAGCGGCAGGAGCGCTCCGGTCACGAAATACGTCACCGAGAACAGGAGATCGCTGCCGATACCCACCAGCGCAATGGCCCGATGCCCCCAGGTCTGCATGAAGGCCCCGGCGAACAGGCGCGCCACCAGCGCCCCCACGATGAACATGCCGCTGGCCGCGCCGGCCAGTGCCGGGGCCGCGCCGAACGTGGTCATGGCGTAATCGGCCATGACCACTATCAGCATGAAATAATTTATCATCAGGAAGAAATTGGCCAGGGTGATCGCCACAAAGTCCTTGGTCCAGAGACGGGTATCGGCGCTCATATTGCCTCCTCACCGGCACGTTTCGCCCACTATACGGCAATGCTTCGGGATTGCTTGCGGTATTTGACAAAAGTGTGACGAGCGTCACAAAATGACGCACGTATCCACGCTTTTGTGACCACCATCACAGAGCGGGATGCCGTCCTGTGGTCAAGTGGGACATCACTTCCCTCAAGGAGAAGAGCCATGTTTTGCAATCAATGTGAACAGACCGCCAAGGGCAAGGGCTGCACGGTCCTCGGCGTGTGTGGAAAGACCGCCGCGGTGGCGGCGCAACAGGACGAACTCGTGGCCGGTCTGCGCCGCCTGGCCGATGTGGCCCTGGCCGCCCGCGCCGCCGGGGTGACGGATGTCGCCGTGGACGACTTTGCCTTCAAGGCGCTGTTCTCCACCCTGACCAACGTCAATTTCGACCCCGACGCCCTGACCGCCCTACAGGAAGCCTGCATGACGCGGACGCGCGGTCTGGCGCGCGCGGCAGGTCTCCCCGAGCCGCCGTCGGACTGGAAGACCTTCATAGCCGGTCTGCCCACGGGCACGGATGCCTTTGCCGATAACGAGGATGTGCGTTCGGCCATGCAGCTGCTGCTCTACGGTCTCAAGGGCGTGGCCGCCTATGCCGATCATGCGGCCGTGCTCGGCCGCCGGGACCCCGCTGTGGCGACCTTCCTCTATCAGGGCCTCGTGGCCGGTACGCCGCTGGCTGACGACAGTCCCGATCTCAACGGCTGGCTGGAGCTGCTCATGGAATGCGGCAAGACCAACCTGCGCGCCATGGAGCTGCTGGAAGACGGCAATACAGGGACCTTCGGCCACCCCTCGCCCACGCCGGTCTCGCTGGGACAGCGCAAGGGCAAGGCCATCCTCGTCTCCGGGCACGACCTGGCCGACCTGGCCGCCCTGCTCGAACAGACGGCCGGTACCGGCATCAACATCTATACGCATGGCGAGATGCTGCCCGCCCACGGCTACCCCGCCCTCAGGGCCCATCCCCATCTGGCCGGACACTACGGCACGGCCTGGCAGAACCAGCAGAAGGAACTCCCCGCCTTCCCCGGCGCGGTGCTCTTCACCACCAACTGCATCCAGGACCCGCGCGGCTACGCGGACAAGGTATTCACCTCCGGCAATGTGGGCTGGCCGAGCCTGACGCACTGTACGGACCGCGACTTTTCCGCCGTCATCCGCAAGGCGCAGGCGCTGCCCGGTTTTGCCGAAGACGTGCCGGGCAAGAGCGTGCTGACCGGTTTTGGCCGACAGACCCTGCTCGGCGCGGCTCCCGCCGTGCTGGACGCCGTCAAGGCGGGCAAGCTGCGCCACATCTTCCTAGTGGGCGGTTGCGACGGCGCGCGTGCCGGTCGCAACTATTACACGGAACTGGTGGAGAAGATCCCCGCCGACTGCCTTGTCCTGACGCTGGCCTGCGGCAAGTTCCGCTTCTTCGACAAGGACCTCGGCAGCATCGGGGACCTGCCCCGCCTGCTCGACGTGGGTCAGTGCAATGATGCCTACGCGGCCGTACGCACGGCCCTTGCGCTGGCCGAGGCCCTGGATCGCGGCGTCAACGATCTGCCGCTGTCCCTCATCCTGTCGTGGTACGAGCAGAAGGCCGTCAGCATCCTGCTGACCCTGCTGGCCCTCGGCGTCAGGAACATGCGGCTCGGACCGAGCCTGCCGGCTTTCATGTCGCCCAACATCCTCAACCTGCTGGTCGAAAAATGGGGCATCGCTCCCATCAGCAGCCCGGAAGAAGACCTCAAGGCCATCCTGGGCTGATTTCCCCCCAAGGTGCGGCGACCCTTCCCGCAGGTCGCCGCACCTGTCCCGCTTTCTCCACGAGGACGCCATGCCGCATACCGCCACCACCCCTGAAAGCCGCCTGCGCGCCGCCCTGCATCAGCGAGACCTTGCCGATGTGCTGGAAGCGGCCGACTGGCCGGAACTGGCGGCCCGCGCCCGACTGCAGGACGTCGCCGCCGCGGAGACCCTGTACCGGGAAGGCGAGGAACTCAGCGCCCTGCCCTTCCTGCTGTCCGGCGAGGTCAAGCTGATCAAGGCCGGTCCGCAGGCCAGAGAATATGTGCTGCATCTGCTGCGGCCCGGCGCATTCTGCGATGTGGCGGCCCTCTACTATACGGGGGGCGTGCCGACCTCGGCCGTCATGGTCACGAGCGGGCGCGTGCTCTGGCTGGACAAAAGCGCCCTGCTGCGCTGTCTGTCCCGTAACCCGGCACTGGCGGCCTACCTGCTGGCCGTCCTGTCCCATCGTCAGCGGCTGTTCATCAACAAGATCGTCAACTCGCAGGGCGTCATTTCCGTTTCGCGCCGGGTCGCCGCGTGGCTGCTGCACCGCAGCAAGATGGAAAAAAGCGGCACGCTCCATCTTTCCGGCACGCGGGAACTGCTGGCGCGCCTGCTGGGCGTCAGTCGGGAAAGCCTCAGCCGGGAACTCAACGGTCTGGCCCGGGCGGGCGTCATCCGGCTGGAACGCCGCCGGGTGGAGATCCTCCAACGCGATATCCTGGAGCGCAGCGCCCATGACTGAGCTTCCCGCCCCCGACGCGCCCCGCCTGCCGGATACGGCGGAAGCCGCCCGGCCCCATGTCCGCTGTCTCCTGCCGGAAAGCGGCACCGAGGGGCTTCCCCCTGTCGCCTCCGCGCCCGGCCTGCGCGCGGCTGTCCTCTATTCCTCCATCACGGGCAACACACGACGGGTGGCTGAAGCGCTGGCCCTGGGGCGGCTCCCGCTCCACAGCCTGACGCAGAAACCAGATGTCGCCGCCTATGACCTGCTTGCTCTGGGCTTCTGGGTCCGCAAGGGACTGCCGGACGCCCGCTCGCAACGCTTCTGGTCCGGCATCCGCGACAAGCATGTCTTCCTTTTCGGCACGCTGGGGGCCTGGCCCCACTCCGCTCATGCCTGCCGCTGTCTGGAAGGCGCTCGTACCCTGCTGACGGCCAACGGCAACCGGATCGTGGGCGAATTCCTTTGTCAGGGGCGCGTCGACCCGCGCGTGCTGGCCGCCTCCGCCCGCAAGGGGACCCATCCCATGACCGAAGGTCGCGCCGCCCGGCTGGCCGAGGCCGCCCGCCACCCGGATGCCGCCGATCTTGCCGCCGCCCGCGCCTGCTGGCAGTCCGTTCTGGCGGTCCTGGCCCCGCAGGAGCCGCCGCTCGCCGCCCCGGATGCCGCCGCCCTATCCCCTCGGAGCATCGCCTCATGAAAGGACGATTTCGCCACGATCCCGCCTGGCTGGACGCCTTCTTCCAGCGGGCCGATGAACTTTTCGTCAGCTTTTCCGGCGGGGGATTCCCCTATGTGCTGCCCCTCAACTTCGTCTGGCTGGACGGATGTCTCTATCTGCACTGCGCGTTCACGGGCCGCAAGATCGATCTGCTCCGACAGGATGACCGCGTGGGCTTTGCGGCCGCGCTGGACGTGACCATCGTCCGCGAACGGAGCACCACCTGGTACAAGAGCGTCAGCGGCTGCGGACGTATCCGCATCGTCGAGGAGCCGGAAGAAAAGCGCCGGGCGCTGGATGCCCTGAGCCTGCGCTATGCCTCGCGTTGCCCGCGTCCCGCCCCGGATGCCATGCTGCGACGGGTCAATCTGCTGCGCATCGACGTGGAAGATATCTGCGGCAAGGAACGCGGGCCACGCTGAAAACATCCCGCCAGGGCCTGTTGACACTATTCGCTGCCTGTTTGGGAGGGAAAGGGGACCCCGCCCGCGAAGGCAAGCGGCGCGCGTGCGGACTATCCCCCCTTATTTATCGAAATTATTTGTAAATTTGCATCAACTAACCTTGGTCTGTCCCACCGGACCGGGCAGACGGAGACGCACGCACAGGACTGGACACTTGCCGGGCTCCGGGATAGCAAAAAGGGATATGCCTGTTATCGCCCGGGGACGGAACGCCGTCCTTGCGGCCAACCCTTTCAAGGAGTCCTGCCATGACACGCCGCGATCTTGGCCCGCGTCCCCTGACCTATCCCATGCCGGTCCTGCTTGTGGGCGTCTACGATGCCGAAGGCCGCCCCAACCTCATGGCCGCCGCATGGGGCGGCATCTGCAATTCCACGCCGCCCTGCGTCACCGTCTCCATTCGCCCGTCACGCTGGACGCACGATCCCCTTTTGCAGCGCAAGGCCTTCACGCTGGGCATCCCTTCCGCCGCCATGGCGGCGCAGGCGGACTTTGCCGGCATCACGTGCGGCCGTACGGTGGACAAGTTCACCGCTACGGGGCTGACCCCCTGCCGCAGCGAACACGTGGATGCTCCCTATGCCGGAGAATGTCCCATCGTGCTGGAATGCCGTCTGCTGCAGCATGTGGAGCTGCCCAGCCACTCGCTCATGATCGGCGAAATATGCAACGTCAGCGCTCTGGAAAGCTGCATGGACGGCGAACAGCCCGACATCTTCAAGGTGGACCCGCTGGTATACGACGCGGCGAGCCGTCATTATTACCGTCTGGGCAGCGAGGTGGCCCCGGCCTACACGGCGGGCATGATCTACAAGAATCAGGAGCAAAAGGGATGAGCACCCCCCAGTCCGTGGCGGATGTCTATTTTACGGACATGCGCTGCCCCATGGATTACAGCCTGCTGACCAAGATGAAGAAACTCCTGCGCGCGGCAGGGCTGGACGCGCTGGACGTGGACGGCAAGTTCGTGGCCATCAAGATGCATTTCGGTGAACCGGGCAATCTGGCCTTTTTGCGACCCAACTTCGCCCGCTGCGTGGCGGACATGATCCGTGAACGGGGCGGTCTGCCCTTCCTCACGGACTGCAGCACGCTCTATGTGGGACGGCGCAAACATGCCCTCGAACACCTTGCCGCCGCGCAGGAAAACGGCTTCAGCCCGCTTTCCGTCGGCTGTCAGCTCCTCATCGGGGATGGCCTCAAGGGCACGGATGACGTGGAAGTCCCCGTGCCCAACGGGGAGATCTTCAAGACGGCCCGCATCGGACGCACCATCATGGATGCCGATGTCTTCATTTCCCTCAACCACTTCAAGGGACACAAGCGCACGGGCTTCGGCGGGGCCATCAAGAACGTGGGCATGGGCTGCGGCAGCCGCGCGGGCAAGATGGCCATGCACAGTTGCAGCAAGCCCGTGGTCACGGCCGAAAAATGCCGGAGCTGCGGGGCCTGTATGCGCTTCTGCGCACAGCGGGCCATCGGCTGGGACGCCCAGCACAAGGCCAGCATCGATCAGGAGGCCTGCGTGGGCTGCGGCCGCTGCATCGGCATCTGCAACCATGACGCCATCTTCAGCCCCATCGACGCCGCCAGCGACATCCTCAATGCCCGCATGGCCGAATACGCCGCCGCGGTGCTGCACGATCGCCCGCACTTCCATATCAGCATAGCCAACAACATCTCGCCCTGCTGCGACTGTCACGGCGGCAACGATACGGCCATCGTGCCGGATATCGGCATCTTCGCCTCCGCCGACCCCGTGGCGCTGGATCAGGCCTGCATCGACGCGGTCAATGCCGCGCCGGTCATCGCCTCCAGCCTCCTCGGCCAGTGCGAGCGCAGCCACGGCGACTGCTTTACCGACATCCATCCCGACACCCACGGCTCCAGTCAGGTGGAGCACGCCGAACGTATCGGCCTGGGGACACGTCAGTATCGGCTGCACACCATCGAGGCCTGAGAGACTGCCCTCTCGAATGCACGAACCGCCGGGGCCGCGCCCAGCGCGGCCCCGGCGGTTTTTTTGCGGTACTTCCGCAAAACCGCAATATATGACATTGAAAGCGTAACGCCACGAGAAACAGATCGGACCAGGCCACTTTCCGCGTCAGTCCTCAGACTGCCGTGGGAATGCGCCTAAAAATATCCGCCCCATTGCAACAGCAGGATGCAGGCGGTCAGCGTGACGAGGCTGGCCCCGTTGCTCAGGACAGCCGTAAAGGCGGCTTCCTCCGGCAGGGCATTGTAGACCTGCGCCAGCACCGAGGCCACCAGCGCCGTGCCTGTGGCGCTCATGAGCACGCCCACGCCCAGCCAGAGCGGCTCCACGTCCAGCGGAGCCATGATCAGCCAGCAGAGCAGCGGACAGAGCACCAGCTTGCAGCCCACCAACCAGGCCTGCCGCCAGAAGGCATGGCCCGCGCTGCGCGTGAGCGCCAGCCGCAGCTTTTGCCCCAGATCGAAGCCCAGAGCGACCAACATGCAGGGCGCGGCCGTGAACCCCACCAGTGCGCAAGCCCTGTCGAGCGGCGCCCAAAGCCCAGTTCCGGCCAAGGCCAACGTCAGCCCCGCCACCGTCGAAAGCAGGATGGGATTGCCCAACACCAGCGCGCGAAAGAGTATCCAGGCCCGGCTCTGTCCCTCTTCCCAAGCGGTGACGCCATTGAGCAGGTCCAGCCGCACCTGCCCCAGGATGACCACCACGTTGGGCGTCAGCGTCATGAGGCCCGCCACCACCAGCGCCTCGGTGTTGCCGGGGAAAAGACTTTCCACGATGGGCAGGCCCACAAAGGCCGTGTTGCAGGCGCTGCACCCCAGACCGGAGATGACCGCCGCCCCGGCTCCACGGCGGCAGAACAGCCTGTCGGCCAGATAGCCCAACACGAAACACCCCAGCGGCGCACCCAGCGCCCCCAGCCAGAAACCGCCATGCGCCAGCGTGTCCCTGTCCGCCTGGGCCATGACGTGCAGCAACAGCAGAGGCAGCGCCAGCTTGAGCACATAAAGCCCCATGACCTTGCCCGTGCTGTCCGGCAACAGATCCCTTGCCCGCAGGAATACCCCCATCCCGATGATCAGGAACACCGGCAACACGGCCCAAAACGCAACCAGCATGACATGCCTCCCCGAAAAATGGATGCCCTACTGTGCGCCTTTGCGCCCCCATTGTCCAGAAATAGTTTGGTCACTCAAACAGTTTTTAAGGAAGGACTGTTTGCTCAAGGCCGTTTCCACGTTTCGCCTCCCGCCGTCCAGCCAGCGATACCCTCAGCATCATAGAACATTTTCAGTTTGAAACGCTTCACGTTCCACACCGTACGGACTGTCGTTTCACGGAAAAAACGTGGTTTTTCCCGCTTGGTATGGGCTGGGCTACGCTGCGCCTCCGTCTCGCGTTTTGCCTTTTTCAAAGGCAACATGCTCTAAAAAATGCCCAGGAAGAGCGTCGGAGTGGGATACCCCATCCCGCTTTTTCCGCATCATGCTTCCGGGGGACCATCAGGCAGGGACCGACCTGCGCGGGCAAGCTTCCCCGCCATCCTCCCCGGCAAATTTTTTTGCGGGATGGATGGGGGGCGCGGGGGGAAGGAAGGGGGCTTTTTTGCAAAAAAGCCCCCTTCCTTCCCCCCGCAAAAAACAAAAAATGGTCCCCGCGCCGCCGGAGCGGCACAGGGACCGGTGCATAAGGAACGACGAAAGGAGCGGGATCAGGCGTGGGTGGAGGTGGGATCTTCCCAGTCCTTGATGACGGCCTGATAGCCGATGCCGGCCAGTGCGGCGGTCATCTCTTCCACGCTGCGGTGGTCGGTGATGTCGAACTGACCGGAATTGTCGGCCTCGGTGGCCCGGCCGCCCACGGCGGTGGACACGCCCGCGGAAACGCGGGTCACGCCCAGCGGGATGAGGTGATCGCGCATGAAGGCGCTTTCCCGGCTGGAGCAGGTGATGCCGGAGCGCGGCAGGAAGCAGCGCATGGCCGTGATGTACTGCACGAACTGCCGGTCGCCCACGGCATGGGGGATGTCGAAGCTCCCCTCATGCGAGCAGATGCGCGGGATGGAGACGCCCACGTCCACGCCCGGATAATGCCGCATGAGCCACCAGGCATGGAGCCCGGTGCAGAAGGCGTCCTGGATGAATTCGTCCAGACCGAGCAGCGCGCCCACGCCAAGGGAACGCATCCCCGCACGGGCGGCCCGTTCCGGCGCATTGAGCCGGAAGGAATAGTCCTTCTTGGGCCCGGCCGGATGCAGCCAGTCGTAGAGTTCAGGATTGTAGGTCTCCTGGAACATGGTCATGCTGTCCACACCGGCGTCGATGAGCAGGCGGTATTCGTCCTCGGTCAGGGAGTAGACTTCCACCCCGACGGAAGCGAACATGGGCTTGATGCGGCGGGCGGCATCGGCAATGTACTCGGGGGAGGACAGCTTGCGCGCGTCGCCGGTCAGCAGCAGGATGTGCTGCAATCCCATATCCGCGATGACGCGGGCCTCGGCTTCGATCTCGTCCATGTTCAGATGACGCCGGGGCTGGGTGTTCTTGGCGTTGAAACCGCAGTAGCGGCACTGGTTGGTGCAGACATCCGAGATGTACAGCGGCGTGAAGAGGTTCACGGCCCGGCCGAAATAGCGCAGGGTCAGCTCATGGGCGCGCTGGGCCAGATCTTCCAGATGCGGCGCGGCGGCCGGTGAGAGCAGCACGAGGAAGTCCTCGGGCTGGAGGGTATCCTTGCACAGGGCGGCAAGCACCTGCTCTTCCGTGGCGCTTTCAGCGATGCGGGCGCGCCGTTCGCGCGGCCATTTTGCCAGAAATTGCTCGAAATTTTCCATGACGGACCTCCCCCGGTCTAGCGCAGGAAACCGGTGAGCGGCGAAGAGGCTTCGGCGGCTTCGCCAGGGGCCTTGACGGCTCCGGCCCCGGCCAGCCAGGCATTGCGTCCCGCTTCCACGGCGGCGCGGAAGGCGGACGCCATGCGCACCGGGTCGGCGGAAGAGGCGATGGCCGTATTGACCAGACAGGCCGCGGCGCCCATCTCCATGGCTTCACAGGCCTGCGAGGGACGCCCGATGCCCGCATCCACCACGATCGGCACATCCAGCTCGTCGATGAGGATGCCGATCATTTCCTTGGTACGCAGGCCGCGGTTGGTGCCGATGGGCGCTCCAAGGGGCATGACGGCGGCGGCGCCGGCATCCACGCAGGCGCGGGCCACATAAAGATCGGGATTGATGTAGGGCAGGACGGTGAAGCCTTCCTTGACCAGCGCTTCGGTGGCCTTGGCCGTCTCGTAGCCGTCGGGCAGGAGATGGCGCACATCGGAGATGACCTCGATCTTGATCCAGTCGCCGCAACCGGCGGCACGGGCCAGACGGGCCAGACGCACGGCCTCTTCGGCGGTACGGGCGCCGGAGGTATTGGGCAGGAGACGCATGGTCTTGGGGATATGGGCCACGATGCCCTGCTGTCCCTTTTCCACGCGGCGCATGGCCACGGTGATCACTTCCGCACCGCTGGCTTCGCACACGGCGGGGATGAGGTTGTCCGCGCTGTATTTGCCCGTTCCGATGAAGAGGCGGCTCTTCAGTTCCACGCCGCCAAGGATGAATTTGTCTTCCACTGTCTCTACTCCGTTGCCCCGCAGCAATCCTGCGCCCCTGCGGGCACATCAGCCGGCCGTCATCCCGTGCGGGAGGACATGGCGGCCCCGCCGCCTCACGGCGGCCTCATCGTCCATCTGGTCTGCCGACCGGAGGCTAACCGCCTCCCACGAACTGCACCAGCTCCAGCACGTCCCCCGCCTCAAGCCGCGTTGCGGCAAAGGCGGCGGCCGGAACGATCTCGCCGTTGCGCTCCACCACGACCACCGCCGGATCATGTCCGCGCTGGCGCAGCAGGTCCGCCACAGTGAGCTCGTCGGCATAATCGCCTTTTTCTCCATTGACCGTAAGCTGCATGACGCCTCCTCCCGGCCGGCGGCCCCGTCCGAACGGACATGCGGGACAGACCTTGCCGAAAAACGCTCGTTGACGTTATCAGGGACCTCGCCGTCGCGGCAGCCTGCCGTCCGCAGGGGCGCCGCGACAGCAAAAAAAATACCCGCATCCAATCACTGGAAGCGGGCGACACGCAGACCCGGCAAACGGGTCGCCAGCTTCCCTTCGTCAGCACTATCTGCTTCAGGTACAGGAACATGCATCCGCATGTCCTAGGGGTCAGGGCGCTCACACCCTTTCTCAGCCGTCAAGTAGGCTCCCCCAGCCGGAATGGAGGTACGATAGGCCCGGCCTGCGGCAATTGCAAGTTTTTTTTCACAGGCCGGTCCCGGCGGCGGCTTGCGAAGCCGGGCCTTCTGTGCCATATAGAGCGGTACACTTCTTACCATAACTGCGCCTTGCGCCGAGAAATCCATGTCCGAACTGCCACACGAAGCCGCTCACGACACGCCTGCCGATACCCCCGCCGCGCCTGCCGGGGACGCCGCCGCCCTGATCGAGGAACACATCTCCGTCATCGAACCGGAGGACGCCCTGCCCCGCGTCAGTCTGGACGAGCTGCCGGAGCCCATGCGCGCCGCCTGCGGCCGGGCAGGCTGGACGAGCCTCATGCCCGTGCAGTCCCTCGCCCTGCCCTACCTCATGGAAGGGCGGGACATCATGGTGCAGTCCCGCACCGGAAGCGGCAAGACGGGCGCATACCTGCTGCCCCTCCTGCCGCGTCTCGACGCGGAAAAGAAGGCCGCGCAGGCCCTTGTGCTCGTGCCCACGCGCGAACTGGCCGTACAGGTGGAACATGAGGCCCGCACGCTCTTTGCCGAGACCGGCATCCGCCCGGCGGCCGTCTACGGCGGCGTAGGCTACAAGAAGCAGATGGACGCCCTGCGCGACGGCGCGCAGCTCATCGTGGGCACGCCCGGCCGCGTGCTGGACCACCTGCTCCGGCGCACCCTCTCGCTGGACGACCTGCGCCTGCTGGTCTTTGACGAAGCGGACAGGATGCTCTCCATCGGCTTTTACCCCGACATGAAGGAAGTGCAGCGCCACCTGCCGCGCCGCCGCGTGCATACCTGCATGTTCTCGGCCACCTATCCGCCGCATGTGCTGCGTCTGGCCGGTGAATTCATGGACGCCCCGGCCATGCTTTCCCTTTCGCGCAAGGAGGTGCATGTGGCCGAGGTGCAGCATCAGTTCTGCGCCTGCCGTCCCATGGAAAAGGACAGAGTGCTCGTACGCCTGCTGGAAACGGAAAATCCCGCGTCCGCCATCATTTTTTGCAACACCAAGGCCAATGTGCACTATGTGACCAGCGTCCTGCAGGGCTTCGGCTACTGCGCGGACGAGCTCTCCGCCGATCTTTCCCAGAGCCGCCGCGAGGCCGTGCTGGACAAGATCCGGCGCGGCGCGCTGCAATACCTCGTGGCCACGGACGTGGCGGCCCGCGGCATCGACATCCCCGCGCTGTCCCACGTCTTCCTGTATGAACCGCCGGAAGATCACGAGAGCTATATCCATCGCGCCGGACGCACGGGACGCGCCGGAGCGGCCGGGACCGTCATCTCTCTGGTGGATGTCATGCAGCGCATGGAGCTGGAACGCATCGCCCGACATTTCAAGATCAGCCTCACCGAGCTGCCCGCCCCCACGGACGAGGACGTGGCGGCCGTGGCCGGGGCACGCCTGCTGACCGTCCTGGAAGCCCGCTTCCGCAAGCTCAATGGTCTGGAACGCCTGCGCGTCGCCCGCTATGCGCCGCTGGTGCGCAGTCTGGCCGCTCAGGACGACGGCGGCGACGGCGAGCTCATGCTCGCCATGCTGCTCGACGCCTGCCATCAGCAGAGCCTGCTGGAGAGCCGTTTCCCCGAAGGGCTGCCGGAACAGCGCTCCGCCGGCGAGGGCAAGTCCGGCCGTTCGCGGCGCAAGCGCTCCTCCCGCCGGGAAAGGGAAGAGCGGGACAGCGAAGCCGCGGAACGCCGGAACGCCGACGGGGAGGACTCCGCCTCCCGGACGGAGGGCGGAGACACGCCTTCCGACGCTCCCGCCGCCGAAGGGGCGCGCAAGTCGCGCAGCCGTTCCGGGCGCAGGCGTCGCGGACGTGGCGGCAAGGCTCAGGCGGAAGCAGCCTCTTCGGATCCCGCTCCCAGCGCACAGGCGGAATAAGGCGGACAGGCGATGGCACAAGCGGCTGACGCAACGACCCAGCAGGATTTCGTACAGGAGGCGCTGGATAATTTCGCCGTCCTGCTGGACGATACCGACTTTGCGGCACATCTGCACCTCATGGGCGTGGGACGACTGCATTTCACCCGCCGCAGGCAGCTCCTGCAGGAATGGCGCGGGCTCTATGTGGCGCTCTGGCGGCTGGCGCTGGGACGTTCCTTCCCGCAGGACGCCGACGCCATGCTGGAAGCCTTCTGCCGTTCCTACCGGCAGCGGCACAAGGACAACAAGATGACGCCGCAGATGCTGGAACGCGCGGAACAATACTGGGACATGATGCGCGTCACGAAGGAGAGCGACTTCACGGAAGTGGCACGCCACTTCTGTTCCTTCTGCCAGTTGAACGAAAAGGATACCCGCTCCCTGCAGCTCAAGCTGGTGCTGATCATCCGCAAGGCCTACACCGACATTTTCCGGCGTCTCATCTGACCATGTGCACAGCAGTCCCCCCATCCGCGTCCGTTTCCGGCATCGCCGGAAGGCGTCCGCCCGCCGCCCTGACCATCGGCAATTTCGACGGCGTGCATCTGGGCCATCAGGCCCTGATCCGGCGCACCTGCGCCGTGGCCCGCGCCCGGGGAGAGCGCTGTCTCGTGCTGACCTTCTGGCCGCATCCGCGTGCCGTACTGGGCAGCGGACAAGCCCCGCCGCCCCTGACCAGCCGCGCGGAACGCCGCCGCCGCATCCTTGCTCTGGGCGTGGATGAGCTGCTGGAACTCCCCTTCACCCCCGCGCTGGCCATCACCGCGCCTGAGGAATTCGTCCGTCAGCAGCTCATGCCGCTCAATGTGCGGCATCTGCTCATCGGTCATGATTTCTCGCTGGGCAGGGGCCGCAGCGGCGGCCCTGATGTCCTGCGCAGCCTGGGCGAAAAATACAGTTTCAGCGTGGAGCAACTGGAGCCAGTGCTCCATCTGGGCAGCGTCGTCAGCTCCTCGCGCATCCGCCGCTGCGTGGCCGAAGGGGACGTCGAGACGGCCGCGGCCCTGCTGGGGACCTGCCACAGCTGCGAAGGCCCCATCGCCCACGGCATGGGACGCGGCACAGGGCTGGGCTTCCCCACGGCCAATATGGCCCTGCCGGAGACCCTGCTGCCGCCGCCCGGCGTCTACGCCACGCTGGCCCGAGTGGACGGGCTGCCCGGCGTGCAGCAGGCAGTGACCAACATCGGGCACAATCCCACGTTCGGCGGTGCGGCGCTCAGCGTGGAAAGCTTCCTGCTCGATGCGCACGGCGATCTTTATGGACGGATGCTGCGCCTGGATTTCGTGGCGCGTCTGCGCGAGGAACGCCGCTTTGACGGCCCCGAGGCGCTCATGCGGCAGATAACGCGGGATGTGGCCTGCGCGCGCAGCCTGCTGGCCGCCGCCCTGACGGCAACAGACGATATGTCCCTTCAACCCTGCCCGGCGTCCTGCGGCGCCCCTGCGGAGGAAGCATGATTCTTGCGGATTTGCATACCCATACCAAGGTATCCCACGGCATAGCCAGTGTGGAGGAGATGTACGCCGCCGCCCGTGAGGCCGGTCTGGAATATCTGGGCATCTCCGAGCACAGCCCGCTCCCGCCCGGTTTTTCCTGCCGCCTCTATCAGGAGCATTTCGAACGGGACTTCCCCGCCCTCTGCGACGAGGTGCTGGCCCTCAAGCAACGGGGCGGCGCCCCGCAGGTGCTGCTGGGCATCGAACTGGACTGGATCCCGTCCAACATGCCGTACATGCGCGACCTGCTGGCCGGCAAGCCCTTTGACTACGTCATCGGCTCGCTGCATTTCCTGGGGGACATGTCCATCGGCTTCAACGCCAACTGGGACTGCCCCGTGGAAGAGGCCTTCCGCCGCTTCGAGGACTATTACAAGGCCATGGCGGAAATGGCCCGCAGCGGCCTCGTCCATGTGGCCTCCCATCCCGACTTCATCAAGCTGCACTGCTTCGACCTCTTCCAGGAATGGCTTTATCAGCCCATGAGCCGCCTGCCCATCATGGAGGCCATGCAGGCCCTGCGCCAGAACGACGTCCTGCTGGAAGTCTCTTCCGCCGGTCTGCGGCAACCCTTCTGCGAGCCCTATCCCGGTCCCATGATCATGGACATCGCCGCCCGCGAGGATGTCCGCATCATGCTGGCCTCGGATGCCCACAGGCCGGAAGACCTGGCCGGACAGTTCGACGAACTGGTCCGCTATGCCCGCAGCTACGGCTATCGGGAAAGCGGCATCGTGGTGGGCGGCGAACGCCGTTTCCTGCCCTTCTGATCCGAGGCATGGCCACGGCCGTTCCCGGCATGTTCCTCCGGGACGCCGCCCGTGGCGACATCGCGAGCTGAACCATGATCTCCGTCCTCATCCCCGTCTACAACAACTGGGAACTGACCCGCGCCTGTCTGGAAGCGCTCGCGGCAAGCCGCGAAGGACAGGATCTGGAAGTCATCGTCGTGGACAACGCCTCCTCGGACGCCACGCCGCGGGCCTGTCCGACGCTGGGCCGCAGCCTGTTCGGAGAGCGCTTCCGCCTTCTGCCGCAAACGGAGAACAAGAACTTCGCCGGGGCCTGCAATATCGCCGCGGCGGCCGCTCGAGGCGACTGGCTCTTCCTGCTCAACAATGACACCCTTCCCCAGCCGGGCTGGGCGTCGCCGCTGCTGCGCGCCTTCGACGAGGACCCGAGACTCGGCGCTGCCGGGCCTCTGTTGCTCTATCTCCCGGACAGGGACGGTCTGCACAGGGTGCAGCACCTCGGGGTCGTCCTCTCGCCCGGCAGCCGGGTCAGCCACCTCTACGAATACCTGCCCGCGCACCATCCCGTCGTCACGCGGCCCCGCCGCCTGCAGATTATCACCGCCGCCGCCCTGCTCATCCCCCGGCAGCGCTATCTGGCGCTGGGCGGGCTGGATGAGGGCTTCATCAACGGTTTCGAGGATGTGGAATTCTGCGCGCGCCTCTGCCGCGAGGGCCTGCATCAGCGCGTCATCCCCGAAGCGCGCATCATCCATCTGGCCGGACAAAGCGAAGGCCGCCGGGACTGGGAAGAAGCCAACAGCGCCCGCTGCTTCGCGTTGTGCCGCCATCTGCTGCATATGGACGAACCGGCCCACTGGCGTGCCGACGGCTATCAGCCGGAACTCTCGCCGTGGCTGACCGTCGCGCCCGGCCTGCCGCCGACGGCCCGGCTGCGGCTGTTGCGGCAGGCAGGGGCCGCGCTGGCCGAAGCCGTACAGCAAGAACCGCTCTGGCAGGAGGGCTTGCTGCTGCTGGCCCGGCAGCAGGAGGCGCAGGGACGGTTCCGCGACGCGCTGGACACCCTGACGCTGGCCACGCGCCTGCACGCCTCGCCGGAGACCCTCCTGCCCCTGCTGGCCTTTGCGAGCCGCGTGGCTCCGGAGGATACCCGGACCCTCACCCCGCTGCGGGAAGAGCTGATGGACTATCTGCTCACGCCCGACGTGCGGGAAAAACGCCTTCAGGACATGATGGCGGAACTTTTGACCGCCGGAGAGACGGAGCTTGCCGCACAGGCGGAAGCCCTCCGGCAGGATGCCGCCGCCTTTTTTGCCGGGCCGCATCAGCGCCTTGCGCAGGCATTGCAAATCTGACGGCGGAGCCGCCGCCGTCCACAGGACAGCCAGGATGAAAGTAGTCTTCTGCACCGATGACAAGCCACGCTACCTGACCCTGCTCAAGGTCGCCGTACGCTCCCTGCGGCAGGTCATGGGGCGGGACGCCCCCTGCCTCTGCGTCTATGCGGGCGACAGCCGGACCACGCTGGATCTGCTGGCCGGGGAGGACATCACTGTGGCGCGCCACACGCCGCGTCTCTCCTTCGAGGGAGCGGGCGAGCACGTCCGTTCCTCGCGAGGATGCTTCCTCAAACTGGAACTGGCGCTGCTGCCGGAACTCGCCGGGGACGACTTCGTGCTCTACTGCGATACGGACGTCATGTTCCTGCGGCCCCTGGACGAACTCTTTGCCCTGCGCCCGCCCTATATGGGCATGGCGCGGGAATACACCACCCCCTTCTACCACGAGCACAGCAAGCTGACCTACGAGCTGGACGGCAGGACCTATACCGTGCCCATGCCCTTCCCCATCTGGACGTTCTCCAGCGGGGTCACGCTCTTCAATCTGGCCCGCCTGCGTCGTCTGCGGCTCATCGACCATTTCCTGGCCTTCAGCCAGCAGAACCTCGACCGCATCGGCAATCTCGACCAGTCCCTGCTCAACTACTACTTCGGTAAACGCATCACCCGTCTGGACGATCGCTGGAACCGTCCGCCCTATCATGCGGACTGCCATGCCACGGCCCATATCGTCCATTTCCACGGCCCCAAGCCCTGGGAAGGGAACAGCACCCAGAAATGGGCGCGGGAACTGGCCATCAACGACTTTGAACGGATGAGCCGCCAGTGGATGGACTGGCTGAGCCCGGAGGAACGCGCGGGCCTCGATCAGGCCTGACCCCCATCAGACACGGCAAAAAAACGCCTGCGGGGGCTGTCCCGGCCCTCCTCGCCACCCGGTTGCGCGGAAAGAAAAGGCCGCTGCGGTACAGCGGCCTCACGGGGGGGGAGAGAGGGGGGAAGGAAGACTGTTCAACATTCCACGATGCTGACGGCAAGACCGCCCTCGCTGGTCTCCTTGAACTTCGCGCTCATCTCGCGCCCAGTCTCGCCCATGGCCATGATGGCCGCGTCCAGCGAAACGAGGTGATGCGCGCTCTCCTCACAGGTCGCCAGCAGGGAGGCGTTATAGGCCTTGATGGCCCCCACGGCGTTGCGTTCTATGCAGGGCACCTGCACATACCCGCCCACAGGGTCGCAGGTCAGCCCCAGATGATGCTCAAGGGCCACTTCCGCCGCGTTTTCCACCACGGTGGCGGCATTGCCGCGCGCATGGGTCAGCATGGCCGCGCCCATGGCCGAGGCCACGCCAACTTCGCCCTGGCAGCCCACTTCCGCACCGGCTATGCCCGCATTGTGCTTGGCCAGAAAGCCCACGGCCGCCGACGCCAGCAGCCCTTCACGCAAGGCCCGCTCACCGATGTTGAGATCCTGACGCATGGCATAGAGCAAGGCCGGCATGACCCCGGCGGCCCCGCAGGTCGGCGCGGTGACGATGACCCCGCCGGAGGCGTTCTCCTCGGCCACGGCAAAGGCATAGGCATTGAGCTTGCCCAGAAAGCGGTCCACCATGTACGGCAGGGCGGCGGCCCGCTCCAGCAGTGCCCCGGCCTTGCGCCAGACGCCCAGCGTCCCCGGCAGCCGCCCGCTGCCCCGCAGGCCGCGCCGGACGCTGTCGTACATGGCGTCCATCATGTCGTCCAACCGCTCCAGGATGGCCGGACGGGACATGCCGGTGATGGCGGTCTCGTTTTCCAGGATGAGTTCATGCAGGGTCAAGCCGGTCTCGTTGAGGCAGCGATGCAGCTCCCGCATGGTACCGTACGGATGCACGGGGCGACCGCGTTCCGGCGGCGTCCAGCCTCTCCACTGGATGAAGCCGCCGCCCACGGAATAATATTCCCTGCCGAAGATCTCCCTGCCCGCCGCATCCCGCAGCGAACAGCGCAGCGTATTACTGAACGGCGCATCGTGCTGCACAGGCCCGAAACAGATATTGCCCAGCCCAAGGGAAAGTTCCTTGCCGCCCAGTCGCAGGACATGCCGGGCCTGCGCGCCGCCGGCACGCAGGGAGGGCAGCACCTCCGGCGAACAGCTTTCCGGCCTGCTGCCCAGCAGACCGGCCAGTACCGCCGTATCGGTCCCGTGCCCCTTGCCCGTGGCGCTGAGCGAGCCCAGCAGGGTGACTTGCAGATCCGCGGCGCGGGCCAGTTCGTCCGCGGGCAGCGCGGCGCAACACTCCACGAAATCGTTCCCGGCCTTCATGGGGCCGATGGTATGCGAACTCGACGGGCCCGGCCCGACCTTGAAGAAGTCGAAAAGTGTCGTCTCGATGGGAGGTCGGCGCGGGACGAGCGGTTCCGCGGGATGGGGCTGGCTCATGGGCATCTCCTCCGACGCGAGGCCGGCAACGAGAGGGATTCTTATCTATTGCCACGCTAGCCGGGGAAAAGCCGCAACGTCAAATCAAAATCCCTCATGCGGTGTTGCAGCGCCGTCAAGCGACGCTCCGGCAAGACGCACGAGCCGGATCTCCCGGCGCTCGTCATGGAAACGGACATGCTCTCTCGTTATGCCCAGCCCAGCCCAGTGCGGCACGAGCTCGCCCGCATGTCCCCGATACATGCCCTGCAGACGACGAGGCAGCACCAGTCCCACCGGTTCGGTCGCGCCCAGACGCCCTTCGGCGCGGGCCTGCGCGAGAGCGTTCGCCACCTGACGCACGAGACAACGGGCCTGGACCCGCGCCCCCAGCGCCGGATGATGCGGCCCGGACAGCACGCTGCCGGACAGCCCCGCTTCCGGAGCAAGTCCCATGCGGATCACCGGCACCCCGGCCCGTTGCGCCAGTCCAAAGCCCTCCGCCAGCGCGTCAAGGACCGCTTCCAGCGTCCACGGCTGATAACGTCCGGCACGCCAGAGCGCCGCCAGTTCCGTCCCCTCCAGCACCAGACAGGGATAGAAGCGCAGGAAGACCGCCCCCAGCTCCAGCGCCAGCCGCACATCCTCCAGGAACTGCTCCGGAGAGGAACCCGGCATACCCGGCATGAGCTGCACTCCCGGCCGCAGGCCCGCCACCCGCAGCACGACGCAGGCCTCGCGCGCCGTCCTGCCGTCATAGCCGCGACGACTCTCCCGCAGGGCGCTGTCGGCAAAACTCTGGACACCCAGCTCCACGCAGCCGCACCCCGCTTCCCGCAGCGCCTCCAGCCTGTCCGGCGGCAGGCTGTCAGGTCGGGTGGAACAGCGCAGCCCGCTGATGCGCCCTTCTTGCCGGGCCGTGCGGGCAAATCCCAGACACGCGGCAAAGGCCCCGGACGGCAACGCCGTGAAGGTCCCTCCGTAAAAGGCCAGCTCCGGCGCGGGCCGCATACGCCCGGCCCGCTCATGCAGCAGCCGCCCCGCCTCGGCAAGCGCGTCGTCCACCCCCCGGGGGGCGCAGCCGGTCTGTACGTCCTGCGCACAGAAGACGCAACGCACGGGACAGCCGGAAAACGGCAGGAACACGGGAAAAACAGGCGGATGCTCCGCAGGTTCGGGCCAGTGGAGGAGGGCGACAGGTGAAGATCTCATGACAGCGGGACGAGAAAGGCACAGCAAGGGGCGCACGCCGGGACCGCAAGGGCCGCAAAGCGAGAAAAGCCTTGCCTCATGCGCCTTTTTGGCATAATCTACCGAAAAAGATTTCCCTTGTGAAGCTGCCTGTTTTCGAGGTTTTCATGAAGAAGACATTGACCAAAGCGGATATCATAGAACGGATCTACGAAGGGACCGACAAAAACCGTGTCGATGTGAAGAATGTCGTGGAGAAGCTGCTGCATATCATGAAAGACGCCATCAAGAAGGATCGCGCCTTGCTCATCAGCGGTTTCGGCAAATTCGAGTCCTATGACAAGGCTTCACGCCGCGGGCGCAATCCGCAAACGGACGAGGCCATCACCCTGCCGCCCAGACGTGTCGTGGTCTTCCGGCTTTCCCGGAAGTTCCGGGCAGAGATCAATTCCTGACAGGCAGGGCATTCCCATGACGGGCATTTTCAGGTATGCGCGCCGTAAGGCGCGCATCATTATTTGTTGTCAGCGGGCCTTGCGCCTCGGCGGTTACGGCCTGTGCCTGACGGCGGCGCTGGGGACGGGACTTGTCGCCAGCATCGACGCTTCGGCCGCCGTACAGTCCATTTCCCGCCCACAGGTACAGGCGCCGCAGGTGCAGACGCCGCAAGTGCAGCCTCCTGCCGCTCCCGCCGCGCCGCAGCAGACCGGCGGACAAGCCCGCGGCCCTCAGCCCCCGGACTACTCCGTCCCGGCTCCCGCGCAGCCCATGCCGACGCTGGGGGGCGGCAACAACACGACGGGCACAGCCGCCGCTCCCATCAGTCCCGCCCCGTCCGCCACGCCCGCAGCCGCCGCGCCGGCGGCCGCTGCTTCGGCCGTCGCCCCCATGGAAAGCGCGGAAGAGCGCAACCGCAAGGCGCTGGAAGCCTATGCACGCGGAGAATACCATCAGGCGCTGCGCCTCTGGCAGCCCGCCGCCGATGCCGGCGACCCGCAGGCCATGAACAATCTGGGCGTGCTCTACGACAAGGGCCTTGGCGTGGAGCCCGACGTGGGCCGCGCCCTGCACTGGTACGCCAAATCCGCCGAGGCGGGACACCCGTCCGGCATGTGCAATTTCGGCCGCATGCTGGAACAGGGCCGTGGCATCCCGCCGGATGTCGAAGAAGCGGCGCGCTGGTTCGATCTCGCCGCGCGCAAGGGCCAGCCGGAAGCGCAGTACAACCTAGGCATGTTGTATGAGCAGGGCCACGGCGTGGGCAAAGACGACGCCGCGGCCGCCGCCTGGTACAGCCGGGCCGCCGCCGCCAATCAGCCCAATGCGCTGGCGCGTCTGGGGCATTTCTACCGTGAAGGACGCGTGGTGAAGAAAAACCTCGAAAGCGCCACGCTGCTGCTCTATGGCGCGGCCATGCAGGGCAATACCGCCGCCATGAAGGAACTGGAAGACATGGCGGACGTCAGCGCCGAACGCGCCAAGAACGCCGTGCTCTTCGGCCTGCGTCTGGACGGGGCCGACCGGCCCGCCATGCGCGCCGCGCTCAAGCAGGCCGGTGCCGTGCCGGAACGCGAGAAGGACGGCTACATCTGCGATGTCTACAAGGGGGGCAAGCTCATCCCCGGCGCGAATCAGATGGCCATGTGCTACGGCCCCGGCGAGCAGCAGCCGCTGGCCTTCGTCTCCATCGACTATCCCGCCCGCGACGCCACCTTCGGCAAGCGCGTCAGGGAAATGGCGGAACAGCGTTTCGGCAAGCCGGATGCGGTGGAGGGAGAGATGTCCTGCCTCTGGAACCTCGGCAAGGTGCTCGTCGCCGTGCAGTACATGCCCGAAAAGAAAATAGCCAGCCTGATGTATATGATTCCGCGCGTATACTACTTGACGCAACGGCACTGAATCTGAGAGTCTAAGGATTGGCGGGCAACACGGGTTGTCCGGCAAGCCTCACAGGAGGGAGCAATGGCAAATTCCAACGCGACGTCGGGCCTCGCGCAACGCATGGCGATGCGGCAGGTCGAGGCGAGCATGAGCAAGGAAAAGTCCGCGCCGCAGGACAGCAAGCAGTATGAAGACGCCATCCGCGAATTCCTCAAGGATAGCGGCCATCTGATCTGCGTTTCCGATGATGTTGCGCTGACGGATATGCTGCGGAACGTGCTGAACGAGAATCTTGGGCTGCCGGCCGACAAGATCAGCATCGCCCATGATGCCGACATGCTGCTGCGGATACTGCGCAATGTCTGCTCCGAAAACGCGACGCCCCTGCTGCTCATCGAACAGAGCCTCAAGGGACGCGACCTCAGTTATATGGTGCGCCTTGTCAAGAACGGTTTCCCCGAAGTGCGCATCGTTTTCATCGCCGCCGAAACGGAACAACAACGCTATGTGCTCCTGCATGAAGCCGGAGCGGACGCTTTCTTCGCCAAGCCCGACAATCAGGATCAGCTGCTGGAACGGCTGGCGGCCACCGTGCGTCCGCACGGCAAGATGAGCCGTATGCTGGAATGGGCCAGGACCCTGCATTCGCAGGGCGAGAACCTGCGCGCCCTGCAGGTCTGCCGTCAGGCGCTGGAACTCAAGGCCAATTCCGCCGCCGTCCTGCTGATCATCGGTGACGTGTTCCGCTCCATGGGCCAGCGGGAAAAGGCCTGTGAAGCGTATGAGAACGCCAGCCGCAGCGCCGACATGTACCTTGAGCCGCTGCGCAAGCTGGCCGATCTCTACGAAGAGATGAAGAAGCCGCTCAAGCAGCTTGAGTACCTTGAACGGCTTGATCAGCTCTCCCCGCTCAATGTGGAGCGCAAGCTGGCCATCGGTGAACTGTACCTCAAGCTCAACCGGCGCGAGGACGCCCGCAAGATGTTCAATCAGAGCGTCGAGCTGGCCAGCCGCGAAGCCATGGAACATGTGGGCGGCGTGGCCTTCCGTGTGGCGGACGCCTATTCCGAGGTCGATCCCGACATGGCCATCAGCTTCCTGCAGCGTGGTCTGGAAGCCAAGCGCGACTACTGGAGCAAGGACGACCTCGTGGTCTTCAACCGCGTGGGGATGCTCCTGCGCCGGACGGGACGCTGGCAGGAAGCCACGGAAGAATACAAGAAGGCGCTCAAGGTGGTGCCCGACAACGACGGCCTGCACTACAACCTCGGCCTTGCCTACGCCGACGGCAAGGATTACGAATCCGCCCGGGCGTCCATGCTCAAGGCCATGGCCCTCAATCCCAATCTGCCGCAGAAGTCGGCCACCATCGCCTGCAACATCGCTGAGGTATTCTTTACCGTCAACGACAGTATGCACGCCCTGCCGCTGGTACGGACGGCGCTGGAGATGGAGCCCGACAATGCTCAGGCCCAGAAGCTGCTGCAGGAGATCAACGCCAAGATCGGCAGCCAAAGCAGCGAATAAGCCGCATGTTCCCGCATCGGGAATGAAGCTGCCGCCTCCGCGACCGAAAGAAAACGGCGTCCCTCATGGAAGGGACGCCGTTTTTTGTCTGTTAGGGCCTGTTAACACTATTCACGGCCTGTTGGTGTAAGAGTCAGAGATGCGAAGCTTCCCGCAAAGGCACGCGGAGCTAGTTCCGCCCATTCTTTCTTATTTTGCTGAATTAGTTGAAATTTCATATAAACAGCCCTCGAGTATTTTCCGTTGAAACGCTTCGCGTTCCAAACATACGACCTGGCGTTTCGCGGGAAAAACGCGGTCATTCCGCTCACTTTGGGCCGGGCGGCGCTGTGCCGCCGCCTCGCATTTTGCCTTTTTCAAAGGCAAAATGCTCTATCCGCGATCCCCGCGAGCCGCGACAGCCGAAGAGTACGGACTTCCGCCGCGGATGCGCAACAGACCTGTTCCACGCTACTTGCGGCAGCTCTCCGGCCGCAGAGCCTCCGCGATGATGGCGGCATCCTCCTGAGGGCGCGCCTGCACCTGGAGCTCGGCATTACCGCCATGACAGACAAAGCCCCCATCCTCGTATTCCACAAAACCGGCGGACACCACCTGCGCGTAAGGGAGCTGCTCGCGCATGTCGCCGTGGTCCACGCGGCGGGGAAAGATGAACGGGACCGCCTGACCGGAAAAATCCTGCATGATAAGGTATTTCATGAACGACCTCACTCTGCCTGACGCTGTTTGCGCCGGTTTTGCAGATACTGGCGCACGGCGCGGTTATGATCGTTGAGATTGGTGGAAAAGATGTGTTCGCCGCCGTCGATACGGGCCACGAAGTACAGGAAATTGTGCTCTTCCGGGGCGATGGCCGCGGACAGGGCCGTCATGCCGAACGAACAGATGGGGCCTGGCGGCAGGCCGGGCCGCTGATAGGTATTGTAGGGATTGGCGGCATCATCCAGATGCTTGCGTCGCAGATTGCCCTCAAAGCCCGCGCCTAGCCCGTAAATGACCGTGGGGTCCGCCTGCAACAGCATGTTGCGCTTCAAACGATTGGCATAGACGCCCGCCACGCGCGCCCGTTCGCTGTCGATGGCGGTCTCCTTTTCCACCACCGAAGCAAGGATGACCAGCCGTTTCAGTTCATCCGACGCGGGCTTTTGTCCGCCCGGCCAGCGCGTTGCGGCCTTGCGCCAGAAATTGTCCACCAGACGCCCGGCCACGCTGCGCGCGGAATCCATGTCCGGCGCATCATCCTTGCGGATCAGGTAGGTGTCCGGCATGAGGAAGCCTTCGGCGGAGGCAAAGGGGATGCCGTACTTGCGCAGGAAATCCTTGTCCAGCACCACGGCCCGAAAATCCTCAAAGCGGACAAAACCCGCCGCCTCCAGCAGTTTGCCCGTCTGCCACCAGGTCAGCCCCTCAGGGACCGTCACCCGGAAAAGCACCGGCTGCCCGTTGACCAGCCAGTCCAGCACCTGATCCGGCGTCCAGTCCGTGCGCAGGGCAAAACGTCCGGCCTGCAGGCGGTCGTCCATCTTGCGGTAACGGGCCAGCCAGCCGAATTTTTTCGCATCCGTCACCAGCCCCTTTTCTTCCAGCTCTCTGGCGATCTTGCCGAAACTCGCGCCGGGGACGACGTCGATCTGGACCTCCCGCCCTGTGGTCTCCGGCACGCTGTGCAGGAAATCGTAAACGAGCCAGCCCAGCCCGCCGCCGGCAAGCAGGATACAGAGACACAGCAAGGCAAAGAGACGGAGCAGGATCTTCATGCGGACTCCTCGTCGCGGGACAGTCGGGATGTCCTCTTGTAGCGAGAAAATGCCGCAGCCTCAAGGCCGCCTGTCCGGGACAACCTCCAGCAAGGAGTCGTAAGCTACGAACGCGGTCCGCCCGTTACGCGAAGCCGTCGGATCGTGGCGTTTCCCCGGCGATGGGTCGCCGCCTGTCCGGCGGCAGAGCAAGGAAGGAGGAGAGGATGCGCACGGCGGCCTGCTGGTCCAGCACGGCCTTGCGCCGCCCCCGGGCAAGACCCGCCTCGCGCAGGTCCATTTCCGCCTCCACGGAACTGAGCAGTTCCGGCATCCAGTAGAAGGGGCGTTGGATACGTCGCATGAGCCGTCCGGCCACGTTGCGCACCTGCCGGGTGGTCAGGCTTTCCGTCCCGTCTTCGCGCAGCGGCAGGCCCAGCACCACGGCGGCGGGATCCTCGGCCAGCACGCGCTCGGCCAGCGCCGCCAGGAAGGCCTTGCGGTCGGGATAGTCCGCAAGACGCAACGTGGTCAGCGGATAGGCCAGCACGCCCGCGTCATCGCAGGCGGCCAGCCCTGTCCGCTCAAGACCGTAGTCGATACCGACGCATTTCACGGGGATCACAAGCCCATGCGATCACGCACCATGTCCAGCGTGCGGGCGGCAAAGGCGCGGGCGCGCTCATTGCCGTCGGCAAGGATCTCCGCCACACGGCTGCCCGTCAGTTCCGCCCGGCGGGCCTGCAAAGGCTCCAGAAAAGCCCCCAGATGCGCAAGGAACCGCTTTTTGCAGTCCACACAGCCCATGCTCGCGCCGGTACAGCCCTGCCGGATCTCTTCCTGCTCTTCACGGTTGGCCAGCAGCACATGGTAGGGGAAAAGATTGCACACGTCGGGATTGCCGGGATCGGACTTGCGCAGGCGGTTCTTGTCGGTGAACATGGTCTTCACCTTGGGCTCGATGTCGGCCATCGTATCCCGCAGGAAGATGCCGTTATTGTAGCTCTTGGACATCTTGCGGCCGTCGAGGCCCGGACATTTGGCAGCGGGCGTCAGCATGGCCTGCGGTTCCGGGAAGGTGCTCTCCCCGTAAAGATAGTTGAAGCGCCGGGCGATCTCGCGCGTCAGCTCCATGTGCGGCAGCTGGTCCTCGCCCACGGGCACGCCGTGCGGCCGGTACATGAGGATATCCGCCGCCATGAGCACCGGATAGCAGAGGAAGCCCGCATTGCCCAGGTCCTTATTGGTGATCTGCTGCTGTTGTTCCTTATAGGTGGGATTGCGTTCCAGCCACGAGACCGGCGTGATCATGGACAGCAGCAGGGACAGCTCCGCATGTTCCTTGACCGCGGACTGACGGAAAATGACGCACTGGGCGGGGTCGAGACCGGCAGCCACCCAGTCCTTGACCATTTCCGCGATATTCTGCCGGATATTGGACGGGTCGGCGTAATCACTGGTCAGAGCGTGCCAGTCCGCCACGAAGAAGTAGGCTTCCTCGCTGTGCTGCAGGGCCACATAATTTTTCAGTACGCCGAAATAGTGCCCCAGATGCAGGGGGCCGGTAGGACGCATACCCGATACGGTGCGGGGACGTTCCGTGCTCATGATATCCTCTGGAATGGCTGCCCGGAACAGGCAGCGACGCTTGCGCGGCCAACGACCGCGGTTAACGAAAAAAACGAACAGACCGCCCGGCGAAGAGCTTTCCCGGCTCCCGGTCGGAGACGCGCCGCACACGAGGGGCGTCCCCCGCATCCAGCGCCATGCCGTCCCTGACGACCGGAAGAACGCAGCGGCTCACGCCACCAGCGAAAGCGTCAGGCGCAGGATCAGGCTGAAGGAAAAGTCTACCAGCGGTCCCAGCACCCGGCCCAGCACGCCGGTGAACAGCAGGACAAGCAGCACCACGAAGCCGTAGTCCCCCAGCCGACCATAGGAGATCGCCAGGTGCATGGGCAGAAAATAGGTCACGACGCGGCTGCCGTCCAGCGGGGGCAGAGGCAGCAGGTTGAACCAGGCAAGACAGAGATTGACCAGGATGCCCTGCGTACACATGAGCACCAGGAATTGCTGCGTTGCCGTGGGCTGCGTCAGGGCCATCCGTCCGGCGAAGGCCTCCGGCCAGACGGCGACCAGCCCCGCCAGGCCCAGCCCGAAGAGCAGGGCCAGCAGGAAATTGCTGCCCGGCCCGGCCAGCCCCACCAGCATCATGTCGCGCGCGGGCTTGCGGAAATAGCGGGGATTGACCGGCACGGGCCTGGCCCAGCCGAAAATGAAGCCCCCCACAAGACTGGTGATCACAAAGCTGACCAGACCCAGCGGATCGATGTGCGGCACGGGATTGAGCGTGAGCCGTCCCATCATGTAGGCCGTGGGGTCGCCCAGACGGCGCGCGGCCAGCCCGTGCGCCACTTCATGCACGATCATGCCCAGCAGCATGGGCACCAGAGAGGCCGTCAGGAGACGCACGGATTGTGCGAAGTCGATATCGGGAAAAAACATCTTTGCAAAATACCACGGACAAAGGTGAATGTCGATAGAAGGAGGCGCGCAACGCTCCGGCTCCCGCCGGAAGCGGGAACGCCGCCCCTCGCGCGCCTGCCCGTTCTGAAACATTTTCCGCTTGAAACGCTTGGTGTGTCAAACCATACGGCCTGTCATCCCGCGGAAAAACGCGGTATCCCGGCTCACGTTTGACCGGACGGCGCTCTACCGCCGCCGCGCGCCATGCTCTTTTCAATGGCAAACTGTCCTATCCCGACGAAGCCACCTTGCGGACCAGCAACTCGTCATCGGGCCAGATATGCCGATCCGGCGTCAACAATTCTCCACCGCGCGCGACGAGCGCGCATTCTTCCCCGATGCCCAGAGCTTCCAGCAATTGCCGGGCCAGCTTGGGCCGGGGCAGGGAAAGCCAGTCCTCTTCCGGCTGCACGCGCACGAGGACGCGCGCCCCGCTGTGCTGCGGCTGGATGATGGTCGGATGTTCGCGGCTCATGCGCCGACCTCCTGAGGCTGTTCCGTGATCGTGGCGTCCGTCTCCTCCAGCAGCAGGTCCTCCAGCAGATGGCTGGCGCTGACCATGAGGTCGATACAGGAGTTGGCAAAAAAGCTGCCGCCTGTTTCCGCAGGCGCGCTTTGCCGGGCATGGGCGGTAAGTTCGCGGCAGATGATAGAGCCATGCCGCGCCTCGAACGCCTGCAGGAACGCATTCTGCTTGCGGGTCAGCACCTTGCGGGCCGCCTTGTCCGCCACGGACGACGGCGCGAAGCGCAGCCCGAGCACGAGCATGGCGCCCACGACGCAGCCGCAGACCTGCCCGCGCCCCATGCCGCTGCCGAAAGGCATACCCAGCCGGATGAGACGCTCCATATCCTCGCCCAGGTCCTCCGCAAAGGAACAACTGATCTGCTGCGAACACCGGTAGCCGGCCGCCTTGTTGGCTCTGGCCTTGGCTTGCCTGTCCTCGCCGCGCAGAGGGGTAAAAACGGGTTCCATCATGATCCTCCATGAACGGAAGGGGATTTTTTGATTACGACACTGCCGCCTGTCCGGCGGCATATGCTGCCCGGCAGCATACCTCAAAAAACGGCAGGGGAGAAGCCCCCCGTGCGTCCACGGGGAAAAAATCGTCCGCCGCCGGACGCCGCTCAGAATGCCAGCAGATAATAGACCCAGGTGACCAGCGCCATGCTCAGGGCACGCAGGCCCTGATTGGCGAGGATGAGCCGCAACGCCAGCGACGGCCGGTAAAAACCGGCATAGGACGGGAGCTGATGCCGGATGGCCCGCATGGGCGTGGACAGGATATTGCCGACCATGAGCGCCAGCACCACGTCCTTTGCCGCCAGACCGCCCGTGTGCAGCAGACCGCCCGCCGCGCCCAGCGCCGCGCCCAGTTCCGCCGCCAGATGCAGCACGATGACGCCCACGGCCTGCGGCTTGAGGAAGGACAACCAGTCCATATGGCGGGCAAGCCATTCCTCGGCCAGCGTGAAGTAGCCGTACCGCTGCAGGAAGTACATGAGCAGATAGACGGGGACGGTGAAATACACCAGCTTGGGCAGACGACGCAGGAAACGTTTCCAGGCCTTGTCCAGCGCCGCACGCCAGCCGGGCGTCGGACTTTCCGTCCCGGCCTCGTCGGCGGTCCCGGTCTGCGGCGACAGGAGCAGCCGTCCGGCCAGGATGGTGCCGCCCGTGCGCAGGATGGCCGCCACCAGCGTCAACAGCACATAGATGACGGCGGGACTGCCCAGCACCGGCCAGGTGAGGAAAAAGATCGTGGGCGTATGCGTCAGAAAGGCGGGCAGACTGTTGAAGATATTGGCCAGCACGAGCTCACGCCGGGAAAGGCGTCCGGACTCGTGGGCGTCGGACAGGAGGCCGTTGGCCGACGCCGGGGAAACAAAGGCCAGCGCGAAGGCCGCGCCCGCCACAGGGCGCAGATGGGCCGTCCGGGCCAGCGGCTGCGCCAGTCGGGCCAGATGGCGGGTCCAGCGCAACGCCTCGAGCGTATTGGCCACCAGCAGCCCCAGCGCCAGCCCCAGCAGAAGGCGACACAGCGGCAGTCCGAGGGCATTCCAGACGGACAGGAGGGATTCCAGCGACATAGGGTACATCAGCCCGTTTCAGGGCGCTTTGATGGTTCATGGAACGGCACGAACAGGCCGCGTATGACACGTCAGGCGACGATACGACCAGGGACGGAACTTTCAGAGGACAAGGGCCGGAAAAGACCAGACAAGACCGCAGCGCCTACCGCAACAGGCTTGCACTCCTTAAAGGAGGCAATAAGAATTTCACTATGGATTTCAAACAAATAAACCTATTCTCTCATGCTCCGCACACTTGCGGCCCCCTTTCCCCAGCGCGCTTCTATCGGGGAAAGAGACTGGGCACGGGACGACAGCGCCCTTGAAGGCAAAAGAAAAAGGGGGCTTCTCCCTCAAAAAAACGGGATATGCCCTAAACGTCCTCCGGGCGAAAGCCGTCGTCAGGCGGCAGGTCCCGCCGGGCGGCGCATTGCCGGGCCAGCTCGTCGCAGCGTTCGTTCTCGGGATGGCCCGCGTGCCCGCGCAGCCAGTGCAGACGCACTTCGTGCCGCTGGAGCAGGGACGGCAGCTGCTGCCAGAGGTCCACATTCTTCACCGGCTTCTTGTCGGACTTGACCCAGCCGCGCTTCTTCCAGCCCCAGAGCCAGCCCTTTTCCACGGCGTGGCAAACATATTGGGAGTCCGTATAAAGCTCCACGGCGCAGGGTTCCTTCAAGGCTCCGAGGGCAAAGAGCACGGCCCGCAATTCCATGCGGTTATTGGTGGTGCGGGCATAGCCGCCGGACATCTCCCGGCGGTGTTCGGTACCGTCCAGTTCCAGGATGGCGGCCCAGCCGCCGGGGCCGGGATTGCCCAGACAGGAACCGTCCGTATAGATGGTGACGTTTTTCATGCGCAGACTATGGCTATCCAAGGAGAGAAAAAGACCGGCGCTCAGATGTCCGTCTCGGCATCCGGCCAGATGAACTTGTGTATCTGCAGGTTGTACTGCACTTCGTAGAGGCGGTCCTCCAGCAGACGGGCCACCAGCGCCTGCGGCGTCAGGCCGCCGGGCAGCGTGGGCAGGAAGGACGAAAAAGCCAGCCGGGGACCGGTATGCGCCAGTGCGCGCGCCCGCAGCACCTTGTCGCGGGCGCAGACATAGTCCGTCTCATCGACAATGATGAACTTGATGTAGTCGCGCGGGCCGAGGGAGGCGTACATCGCGTCAAAGGGCAGCATGGCCGCCTCGCAGCCGCTGGACGGGCATTTGTAGTCATAGACGAGGCTCGCCACATGCTCGCGTCCGGCGAAGTCCGGCGGCAGCGTGCCGTTGGTCTCCACGGAAACGGCCACCTTGCGGGCGGCCAGCCCTTCCAGCAGGGCGGCCAGCGCCGGTCCCCGCTGCAAGAGAGGCTCGCCGCCGGTCAGCGTCACCTTGGGGCAGCCGGAATCCGCCACGCGCCGCAGCAGCTCGCCCACCGTCATCTCCTCGCCGGAGCCGAAGGAATACGTCGTATCGCAGCCGCCCCCGGCCTGCCAGCAACGCAGGTTGCAGCCCGCGAGCCGGATGAAGAAGGCGGGCGTCCCCTGTCCGCAGCCGTTGACCTCGCCGTCGATGCTCAGGAACAGGGAGATGACCCGCAGGCGCAGGCTGTCCTCGGCCCGGAATTCCCGGCAGCTCATGCCAGCCTCCATTCGGCATAGGACGTGCCGGATTCCCACCAGCGCAGACGACGCACATCCAGACCGGGATAGAGCGTCAGCAGACGGTGGCGCACCCAGAGCACCATATTCTCGGCTGTGGCCGCAAAGACCTCTTCCCCGGTCTCGCTGCGCACGCGCGGCAGATGCGCCGCCGCCCATTCCGCGCAGGCGGGCGCGTTGATCACATCGTCGAGGCAGCGGTGATCCACCTCGTCCAGGATGGGGGCCAGCAGGGCCTTGAGATCATGGAAATCCACCACGATGCCCGGATAGGGACTGCTGCCCGCAAGTCCGGCCACCTCCACTTCCAGTCTGCCGGTATGCCCGTGGGGATGCACGCACTTGCCCGCATAGGACGGCAGGCGGTGGGCGTAGGCGAATTCAAATATCTTGGTCACGGTCAGGATGCCGTCGTGCTGCATGAGAACTCTCCCGGCAAAAAAAAGCCGCCCCGTCAGCGGACGGCCGGATAAAGCTGCCCGCATCGGGCGCTTCCGTCAAGTCCCGCCTGCGGGACGGCAGCCGCGGGAAAAGGGAAAGGCGTCCCCGCGCGGGGACGCCTTTCCCGGATATCCTACCCGCCGCCAGCGGCGGACTGTGGCTTAGTAACGGTAGTTTTCAGACTTGTAGGGGCCTTCCACCTTCACGCCGATGTAGTCGGCCTGTTCCTGCGTCAGGCGGGTCAGCTTGACGCCGAGGCGGCCGAGGTGCAGGCGGGCCACTTCTTCGTCCAGTTCCTTGGGCAGGGTGTAGACCTTCTTTTCCAGCGTCTCGGTGGCCAGCTTGATCTGGGCCAGCGTCTGGTTGGTGAAGCTGTTGGACATGACGAAGCTGGCATGGCCCGTGGCGCAGCCGAGGTTCACCAGACGGCCTTCGGCCAGCACGATGATGCTGCGGCCGGACTTGAGCGTCCACTTGTCCACCTGCGGCTTGATGTTCAGCTTGCTGATGCCGGGGGTGTCTTCCAGATAGGTCATCTCGATCTCATTGTCGAAGTGACCGATGTTGCAGACGATGGCCTCGTCCTTCATGCCTTCCATGTGCTTGCCGGTGATGACGTGGTAATTGCCGGTGCACGTGATGTAGATGTCCCCGATGGGCAGAGCGTCTTCCACGGTGGTCACTTCATAGCCTTCCATGGCGGCCTGCAGGGCGCAGATGGGGTCGATCTCCGTCACCAGCACGCGCGCGCCGAGGCCGCGCATGGACTGGGCGCAGCCCTTGCCCACGTCGCCGTACCCGCAGACCACGACCACCTTGCCGGCCACCATCACGTCGGTGGCGCGCTTGATGCCGTCAGCCAGCGATTCGCGGCAGCCGTAGAGGTTGTCGAACTTGGACTTGGTCACGGAGTCGTTGACGTTGATGGCCGGGAAGAGCAGCTTGCCTTCGGCTTCCAGCTGATAGAGACGGTGCACGCCGGTGGTGGTCTCCTCGGAGACGCCCTTGATGCGAGCGGCCACCTTGTGCCAGTGCTGCGGGTCTTCCTTGAGGCGCAGGGCAAGGCGATCCAGCACGCACTGGAATTCCTTGCTGTCGGCCTTCTGCTCAAGGATGGAGGGATCGTTTTCGGCTTCCACGCCCTTGTGGATGAGCAGGGTGGCGTCGCCGCCGTCGTCCACGATGAGGTCCGGACCGCTGCCGTCAGGCCAGGTCAGCGCCATTTCGGTGCACCACCAGTATTCTTCGAGGCTCTCGCCCTTCCAGGCGAAGACCTTGGCCATGCCCTGCTCCACGATGGCGGCGGCGGCATGGTCCTGCGTGGAGAAGATGTTGCAGGAAGCCCAGCGGATGTCGGCGCCCAGAGCGTGCAGGGTCTTGATGAGCATGGCCGTCTGGATGGTCATGTGCAGGGAGCCGGTGACGCGCAGGCCCTTGAGGGGTTTGCTGTCGCCGTACTTGCGGATGCACTCCATGAGGCCGGGGGTCTCGCGCTCGGAAAGCTGCATCTCCTTCTTGCCGAAGTCGGCAAGGCTCATGTCGGCCACCTTGTAGGCAAGGGAAAGATCGAGGGGTTGGGTCATGATTCCTCCAGGAAAAGGATGATGTGGTTATATCGGTCGAGCGGCGCGGGCCTCGGCCGTCAGCAGCACGAGCTGCAGATGCCGTCCCACGGTGCTCTGTTCGTTGCCGGTCAGGACAAAGCCCGCGCTCTGCAGATGCTCCGTCAGGGTCTCCAGCGCAAAACCCAGCCAGCGGTCGCCGTAGCGGCTGCGCATGGTCTCGTCGTTATGGCGCAGGAAGTCCGCCACAAGGAGCCGTCCGCCGGGGGCAAGGATACGGTGGGCCTCGGCAAGCGCGCCCGCCGGTTCGGAAAGATGGTGCAGCACGAGATTGATGCAGGCGAAGTCCGCCTCATGATCGCGCAGCGGCAGATGATCCAGTTCGCCTATGCGCAGGGAGTAGCGCGACTCCGGCACGCCTTCCCCTTCCAGACGGCGGCGGCATATCTCCAGCATACGCGCCGAACCATCCACGCCGATGACGTTTCCCGCCCTCGGCAACAGCCGGGCCAGCACGGCCCCGGTCCCGCAACCAAGGTCCACGGCGGTGCGGCATTGTTGCGGCACTGCGGCCGCCACACGGCCGGGAAGGTCGAAATCCCCAAGCACTTCGTGGTTGAGCTCGTCCCAGTCTTCCGCAATGGCATTGAAGAATTGCCGGGTCTTGCGGGCCCGCTCTTCCAGGATATGGGCGGCCATGCCCATGTCGGCCCGCATGGCGGCATCCGCCGGCATGAAGGGCGTGATGGCCTGCAGGAAATCATGGGCCTGACCTACGGGCGTGGCCGCATAGAACACCCAGAGCCCGTCCCGGCGGGAACTGAGCAGGCCCGCCTCGGTCAGGATCTTGAGATGGCGCGAGACACGGGACTGGCCCATATCCAGGATGCGTACAAGCTCGTTGACCGAGAGCTCGTAATGCAGCAAGATATGGATCAGCCGCAGGCGCGTTTCGTCGGAAAGAGCTTTGAAAAAGGCAAGGGACATGTGTTTTTTGCCGGGGTTGACGTGCTTTGGCCTATCTGTATCAGGATTGCCTGATGCAAATATCAATCTATCCGCATATAGTCAAGTAAGCAGTTCAGCATGAAGAGCAGCCCGCGCCGACGGCGCGACGACACGCCCTCCGCACCGCCCCGCCGAAAAGACGGATCAAGCGCCACTGCCCGCCCGGACGCCGCTCCGCGACAGGGCGCGCTCCCGCCCGCATCGCCACGCGAGCGATCGGACCAGTCCGGTCGTCTGTTTTCCCGCCGCTGGCGCGACCGCACTGCGGAAACGCCCTTTGACCGGCCGCCGCCCGTGGCCCGCGGCGTGGGCGACCTCTTGCCCGACGTGCTGGCCGGGATGGGAGGCGACCCCGTGCGCCTGCGGCTGGTGCAGCTCTGGCGGCACTGGGAGATGGTGCTCGGCCCCGAACTGGCCCCGCTGGCCCGGCCGCTGGGACATCACAAGGACACGCTGCTCATCGGCGCGGAGGACGCCATGCTCATGCAGGAGCTGCACCTCCAGTCCGGTGAGATCCTGGAGCGCGTCAATGCCTTCATGGAAGGCCCGTTCTTCGCGGCCGTGAAGGTGAGCCTCTGTTTCCAGCGCACGGAGCTGGACAACATCGCTCCGCCGCCCCCGCCGCCCCCGCCCGCTGTGGAGCGGCCGCAGCTCACCGGCAGCGCACTGGAAGCCATGCGGGCCGATTCGGTCGTGGCGCGCTGCTATGCCCGCTTTGTGGCGCTTTCCCGCGCTTCGCGTCCCGCGATCTGAAGCCCCCTCCTCCGAGGCCCGCATGAAAGCCATTGCCTTCTATCTGCCCCAGTACCACGTCATCCCCGAAAATGAAGCCATCTACGGCAAAGGCTTCACGGAATGGGACAACGTGCGCGCGGCCCGTCCGCTCTTTGTCGGACATGAGCAGCCGCAGCTCCCGCATCCTTCTGTCGGCTTCTACGATCTGCTGGATGAGGACTTTCTGGTGCGCCAACATGCGCTGGCCTATCAGTTCGGCGTCACCGGCTTCTGCTATTACTATTACAATATCGCGGGCAGGCGGCTGCTGGAAAAGCCGCTGGAGATCATCCTCCGCAACGGGGACATCCGCAACGAGTTCTGCCTCTGCTGGGCGCATGTCAGCTGGTACAACAATCGTGAAGGCAGGCAGGCCGTCTTTTTGCCGCAGGTCTACGACGCCGCGCACGCCGCCCTGCTGGCGGAGGATCTGCTGCCCTATTTCGAGCATCCCCGTCATCTGACGGTGGAAGGCAAGCCGCTCTTCCTCTTCTGGGCCCCGGAGCGCCTGCCGCATATCCGCATCTATGCCGATGCCCTGCGCGAGGCCGCGCACAAGCGGGGATTCCCCGGTGTGTTCCTGCTGGGGGTGGAAGCCTACGCGGCCTCTCATCCCGAACAGTGGGGGCTGGACGGGATGCTGGAATTCGCGCCGGACTGGCGGCCCGAGAATCAGATCTCCGGCCCGGACGAACAGCCGCGCCGCATGGACTATGCCCGAACCTTGCAGTTCATGCGGAGCAAGCCGGTCCCGCCCTATCTGCGGCTGCGCTCCACTTTCCCCGGCTGGGACAACACGCCGCGCCGCGGCCGCAACGGGCTGGCCTGCGTGGGGGCCTCGCCGGAGCTCTTCCGGGACTCGCTGGCCTTCCTTGCCGCCTATACCCAGCGCATCCTGCCGCCCGCCCTGCAATATCTCTTCATCAACGCCTGGAACGAATGGGGCGAGGGCTGCCATATCGAGCCTGATGCCCGCCACGGATTCGCCTATCTGCGGGCGGTCATGTCCGTTATGGCCCAGAGCCCGTCAGCGCAAGCATAGCGCGTTTGGGGGGAAGGGAAACCCCTCCGCCAGCGCGGGAGCGGGTTTCCCTTCCCCCCAAGCCCCCCATCCCTTCCCCAGCGCGCTTTTACCGGGGAAGAGTCAGAGACACGAGGTACTCTCGTCCCAAAAGCAAGCGGCGTGCATACAGCCTGTTTTGCTTATTTATTGAAATTGTTTGCAAAATTTGTGTTAGCAGGCCCTAGAGTCAGGACTCATCATCAGGCAATATACCTTGATGGAGATGTTTTTATAACTTACTGCAAAATAAATACTTATTTTATAACATAAGGTGTTTCGTTTCCAATTACTCTTACCCGAATAGCGGTTTTTGGGGAAGATGGGGGAGTTTGAGGGGGAAGCCCCCCTTTTTGCCGCGAGCAACGACCCAAAGGGGGGGGCCGCAGGGCCGTGCCTGTTAGGCGACAAAGGAGCCTACAGGCATCGACAGCAAAGCAAAGGGGTTTCTTCCCCCTCAAAAAAAAGCGTAATGAGTCCTGACCCTAACGGGCACGGCCTACGGCCGCCTTTCGGGCGCGCTCTGCTGTCGATGCCCGTAAGGCTTGCCTTGCGGGACGGGGTTGCCGTGACATAAGGTCGCACGACGCTGCGCGTAGCCGGCAAACGCGAGGAGGCCGACTCACAAGTGCCCGCCACGGCGCAACTCCTCCAGCGTATCGGCGGAAGGTTCGGGCGCGTAGCTGTCTTGCGCCCTGATCAGGGCGTCGAACGTCTCCGTTTCCAACGCATCAAGGCAACAAAGCACCGCGTTACCGCCCTCGCAGCGCAGCGCCCCCACGGTCTTTTCCATCAGTGTATACGGTCCGTCCACGACATGGAGGCCCAGATCGCCCCGAAAGGCCGCCCGCGCCCGCTCGGTCGCCCCACGGGCCGCGTCCGCCTTGTCGCTCGTCGCATGTGTCCTGAGGCAGGAAGCCAGAGCGAAATTTTTGAGCTGGGTCCGCGCGGCACGACGGGCCGGGGGCACGCTCGCGTCTCGCGGACAGACGCCGCCCTCCCCGGCCGCGCTTTCCGCCGGACGGACGGCCTCCCGAGAAGCGGCGGGCGTCTGCGGTTCGTCCAGCAAGGACGCCATGTCCAGATGTTCGACGGCGTCAAGGCAGCCGATGATGGAACAGTTTTCGCCATTCTTGCAGGGCATGTGGTCACGGACCCGCTCCGCAAAAAAGGCCCGGAGGCTTGCCACCTGTGCGTCAAACAGGGCCGCATCCCTGCCGTACAGGCTTTCGGCAGCATCCGCGGCCAGCGTGGAAAGCCGCCCCGCATGGGCATAGGAAGAAAGACAGTAGGCAAGCCCCCACTTCTTGAGGAGACGCAACTCCTCCCGCGCCACAGGAGGGGGCTGTCCCGCTCCATCCGCCGCCTGTACCTGACCGCACCAGCAGCACAACGCCAGTACGACGCAAAGCAGATGCCGTCTCATGCCCTGCCCCCTTTTCCGCAGCTCTGCCGTGGGCAAGAAGCTAGTCCGGCCTGCCGTCGCTTTCGCGGCATCGTTTTGCGGCGGCAAGCGCGGCGCGGAACGTCTCAGACTGGGCGGCGGCTTTTTGTCGCCATTCCTCTTCGATCCGCCGCGTGGCCTCTTCATCGCCCTGCGGGGGCTGGGGCGGCTCGGCTTCGGCAGCAAGTTCCTGACGGCAGCCTTCCAGGTCCTCGTCATCGTCCTCGTCATCGTCCTCTTCGGGGTCGGGAACGCGGAAAAGCGGAGGGATGATCACGTTGTCGGGAGCGTAACGGTCCATCCAGCTTTCAAAAAAGTTTTCCAGCATCTCATCTGCGTCAACATCACCATTTCTTTTGAAGGTATGCGGATCATAATCAGAAACGTCCGATGTGAGATATTCCAACTCCTCCAGCGGCGGATAGAGAGGACGGAGCAGATCGTGGACCTTGCCGTACTGGGGGAGGAAGTCGCCCTGTTCGCGATCGCCCAGCTCCGGTTCGGGGCCGGCCTGGATGATGTAGCCGCCGTCATAGCAGCTGAGGGGGTAGCCCTCGCCCAGGGCTCGCAGGCTCGCCTCTCCGCCGATGCGCTCCGCCAGTTCATCGCAGAGGATGGTCTGCCAGTTGGTGCTGGCGATGGCTTCTTCAAATGTATCCGTATCCTCAGGGAAAAAAGGGAGGGCCGGATAATCCAGTCCGGGATAGCGCAGCAGCTCCCGTGCGGGCGATCCGTGCATGGTAAGAGAATTCATCTCATTGCAGTGTGTACTGATCCCCCAGCCGGCGACGCCGCTGTGGGGGCGGAGGGCATCGCACCACTTATGCACCAGGGCCGAGAACTCCTCAAAACTCCTGTCCAGCAGGAAAAAGGAAGGCGCAAAGACCGCGCTGAAAACGCTTGTCATGCATTCCATAGGGAGACTAAAGACGTATTTCTGATTGAGCTGCATATAGATATACAGCGAGAACGTGGGCGGCAGGCTGTCGAACTCCGCGCCGGAGGCATGGGAAAACACGCGGTACAGGGCGGTCGGTCGCCCCTTTTCCTGCGCATTGCGGAAGGTGGAAACCCTCGGGGGCGTGACTTTACCGTTCTTTGCCAGATGAAAACGGGCGAGCGAGCCGCTGATGGCACTTTTTGCCTCCTGGCCGATGAGGGCAATGTATTCCTTGGCGCACTTGCAGACGGCCTCCTGCACTTCCGGCAGGTGCGCGCGTTCCTGAAATAGAGGGTGCAGGTCAGGGCGCCCCGCCCTGAAGCAAGTTCATGGCCTGGAACTGCCAGAAGGAAGTTGTCCAGCGCCTCGCGCAGCTGTTCCTTGTCATATTCCCTATTCATAACGGTTGCTCCTTCAAGACGGGGAAGCAGACCTGCTCCGGCAGATGACGGCGCAAAGGCATTGCGCGTCCGCTTTTCGGCGGTCGCCTGCACTCCCGCCGGGCAGCGCATTTTCACAACAAAAAAACTCTATATCTTGATATAGACGCGGCGGACAGGCTCCCCCAGTTCGGCGGCGAACTCGGCCACAAAGTCTTCCGACAGGTCCCCGACAGTATTCCAGAAGGCAAAGCTAATCTGGCTGAAGCCCCAGGGCATGTCCATTTTGTAGTCTCGGATCTCGGAAGCGGCCCCGCATTCGGGGCAGGGAACGGGCGGATAGCCTTCCGCCGAGTACCACGTCTCCACCATCTCCATAAAATGCTCGACGACGTCGGCGCCGCATTTGGGACAGATCACTTCACCTGGTTCGCCGCCGTCGCAGGGAAAGAGGCCCTTGCCTTCCACGATCACCTCGACCGCAACGCCCCCGAAAACCCCCTGCTCTTCCAGCCAGGCTTCCACGGAAAACGGGCGGGATACGGCATCCGGCCCGCCCGTGCCGTACACCTTGGCCATACCTTTGGGCGTCAACTGAGGACGGTCCGCAGGCCCAGTGAGTTCGCCCTGCGCCCGCATCCATTGGGCGTACCCGTCCACTTTCTCTTTGTGGTATGCCGGTGGATGCATATGGCGAGAGCCACTGGCGGTCACGCTCCAGCCGCCTCCTTTACTGAGTATCTTGGGATGATCGCTTTCTTTCCCCAGCTTGAGCCAGCCGTTTTTCTGCATCCAGCCGATCATGCGCCGTTCCATGTCCCCCCGCTCGGGCGCGTCGATGCGGTAACGCTCCGGCACCAGATAGTTGGCGTAATCTCCCATACGTCTCCCCCTCACTTCCGGCTGATCGCCACAAATGCCGTTAGAGCGCGACCTCGACGACACGCACCGGCTCGCCCAGCACGGCGGAGAACTCGGCCACAAAATCCTCCGTCAGATCCTCATGAAGATTCCAGAATCCAAAACCGATCTGGCTGAATCCCCATGTCGGCTCAAGCATGAATGTCCGAATGTCGGACGCTTTGCCGCAGACAGGACAGGTGACCGGCGGCCAGTCTTCAGCCATGTACCATGCTTCCACCAGATCATAAAAGTCCTCGACGATCTCGGCTCCGCAAACCGGACAACGCGCGGATTCCAGCCCGCCTTCGTAGTTGGTGAAGACGCCTTTTGTCTCATGCGTCTCCACACAGAAACCGTACGTTACCAAATCCTCATGGTCCGCATCGGCCATATGGCGCGCACCTTCCGGCGTGAATCGCCAACCGTTGCCGTCCCCGCTCAGCACGCACTCGCTCTTTTCCCGCTCGATCCAGCCCTTGTCCTGCAGCCAGCCGACCATACGCCGCGCCAGCTCTTCCCGCTCCGGCGCGTCGATGCGGCAGCGCTCCGGCACCAGATAGGTCGCGTAATCTCCCATAGACGTTTCTCCTTTCTCCCAGAGTGTTTCGCGTGGAACGCTCCCGCAAGGCCGGGACCAGAGCGTCTTGCCACTGAAAAAACAGGACACGAGGCGGCGGCACAGCGTCACACTGCTCAACCAACTGAAAAAACTCCATTTTTCGAGAACCAACCGTCCGCATGATTTGAGACGCCACGCGCTTCAAACGAAAGCTGCCCCGGCCCTACCGCAAGACCGCAATGGATCTTGCTGCCCGAAACATGCTCCGACAAAAGACGCGGGGGGCCCGCACCCACAAGATCCGTCAAAGAGGAAGCCGAGCGGGATGGCCGACACACGGAGCAGGCCCATTTCCTGCCCGTGGATCAGGCCGACGCCTCTTGCGGCAGCCCCGTCACATAGGTCAGCGCATCCCTGCAGTGCGCCGCCACGCGCTCGCTCCCCAAGGCGGCGTCACGCGCCCTGAGCGCCTCACAGATGGCCGCATGTTCCGCCAGCGTCCCGGACTTGAGGGGCGTCTTGCGCGTATACATGCGGTCAAAAAAGCGTGTGTAGAGGTTGCAGCGCAGATATATCCTTGCCCAGGCGTCATAAAGATAGGAGTTGTGTGCCGCCATGACCAGCGCATGATGGAAATTTTCATCGCAAAAGGTGAATCCCATGAAATCATCGCTGTCTATGGCCTGTTCCGTGGCCGCAAGGACTTCTTCCAGCCGGGAAAAGTCGGCGGGGAGCGCCTCGCTGGCGGCACGACGTGCCGCGTCGCTCTCCAGAAGGATACGCACGCTGAACGCATCGCGGGCATCCTCGCTGTTCAGATTGGGGATGAAGCAGCCTTTCTTGGGCAGCTTCTGCAAGACGCCGTCGGCCACCAGACGATTCAGCGCTATGGTGATGGGCGTCCGACTGACGCCGAAACGCTCGGCCAAATCCCGCTCCAGCAGGAAATCGCCGGGCTGGTACTTCGTCTTGATGTCATGGATGATGAGCCGGTAGGCTTTCTGCTCGGCATTTTCCCTGCAAGTCATGGTATGCGCCGCCTCCCTTTCACTTTGCGGCAGCTTACCTGCCCGCGTGGACCGTGTAAAGTTCCCCCTTCTGACGCGGAAAGATCGTTTCCGTCTTGACAAGGCCTGCGCCGTGGGATAGACCCATTTTATGGATTAATGAATGCATCAATAAATTTATAAAGAAATTCATTCAGGGTTTTCCAAACCGTCTCAGGGAGGTCGACACATGTCCGCCAAGAAACTGCTCATCCTCGGCATGGGCCTGCAAGGCAAGGGGGCGCTCCATGACGTGCTGGAGCACAAGACATTCACCACGATAACCGTAGCGGACTTCGGACCGCGCTTCGAGGCGGATCGCGCCGCCTACGAGGCGCAGGGGGTACGCACCACCGCCGTCGACGCCAATGATACGGACAGCCTGCGGGACCTCATCGCCGCGCACGATATCGTCATCGAACTGCTGCCCGTGGATTTCGCCATGAAGGTCGGCCGACTGGCGGCCGCGGCCGGTACGCATCTGGTGAGCAGCATGTATTACATCGGACAGTCCATGACCGATCCGACCATCTTCGCGCAGCTCAAGCGGGAGATGGAGGACATCGACCAGCTGGCGCGCCGCAACGGGGCCACCCTGCTCATCGCCTGCGGCATGGACCCCGGTCTGGACCTCGTGCTTGGCGCGGATGCCCTCGCCCATCTGGACGAGATCGACCATTTCTATTCCTATGGTGCGGGCTTCCCCGAAGCATCGGCCTGCGACAACCCCATTTCCTACAAGTTCTCGTGGTCGCCGCACAGCACGCTGGTCTCCTACAACCGGGAAACGCGGAAGATCGTCGACGGCAGCGTCGTCACCGTACCGGCGGACAAGCTGTTCTCCCCGGAAAACGTCCACATCCTCCACGACGAGACGCTGGATTGCGACCTGGAATGCTACAACGCCGGAAATTCCCAGAATTTCGCGGAGATGTTCGGCATATTCGGCAAGGTACGCAACATGAATCGCTTTTCGGCGCGCAAGCCCGGCCACTGCGCTTTCTGGGACATCATGGTGCGCTGCGGCTTCCTTGAGGAAAAGGAAGTCATGGTCAAGGGGACGCCCGTCTCTCCGCTGGAGTTCTGCACCGCCCTGCTCACCTCGCAGCCGCAGTTCTGTTACCGGAAGGACGAGAGGGACATCGGCTACATCCGCGTCGAAGCGCGCGGGCGCAAGGCCGGACGCCCCGTGAGCATCACCCATACCATCATTGATTATGCGGACCCGGCGGCCGGGCTGACCTCCATGCAGCGGCTCGTCGGCTTCACGGTGGCCATCGCCGCCGGGCTCATCGCCAGAGAGGAACTGAACGAACGCGGCCTGATCCTGCCCATGCGCATCCCCCTTGCGCTTATCCGTCCGGAGCTCGCGCGCCGCAACATCCATATTGCCACACGTCTGGAGGATTGATGCGTCCGCCCCCTGCGGGAAGCGGGACGGACCTCCTCCCCGGCCGAATCACCAACGAATCTTCAACGCTCAAGAGGTCGATATGAATACTCCCGGCAGAGAACCCTCGTTGATGCTCTCCCTTGTCCCCCTGCTCGCCATGTTCGTGATTCTCATGGTCGGGCGACTGTACCTCGACTATCGCATCGAGCCGCTCATCCTGAGCTCCGCCGTCATCGCCGGATTCGCGGCATGGTACCTGCGCTGTCCGTGGCAGCCGCTGGAAGAAGCCATACTCGCCAAGATCGATGTGGCCATGGGCGGTATGCTCATCATCTTCAGCGTGGGCTGCATGGTGGGGGCATGGATGTTCTGCGGCACGGTCCCCTTCATGGTGTACTGGGGGATGCAGCTCGTCGATCCCCATTACATGCTGCTGAGCGCCTTCCTCATCTGTACCCTCGTTTCCGTCTGCACCGGCACCTCGTGGGGCTCGGCCGCGACCATCGGCGTCGCCATGATCGGCATCGCCCAGGGGCTGGGCATCCCTCTGGCTCCCGTGGCCGGGGCGGCCCTCAGCGGCTGTTATGTGGGCGACAAGCTTTCGCCGCTTTCGGATACGACCAACCTTGCCCCCGCGGTGGCCGGAGCGACCACCTACGAACATATAGGGCACATGCTCCATACGACCATCCCCGGCACCATCCTCTGCTGCATCATCTTCTTCTTTGCCTCCTCCACGGTCACGGGCGATCTGCACACCCCCGCGCAGGTGCAGGACTTCATGAACCAGCTCACCGAGATCTATGACCTGAACATCCTGCTCGTCATCCCGCCGCTGCTGCTCATCGCCGGTTCCGTGCTGCGCTGGCCCATCCTGCCGACCATCGTCCTGACCACCTTTTTCTCGCTGGCGCTGGGCTGCTTCATCCAGGGCTTCGATCTGCGCTGGGGCATCCTTGCCACCACGACGGGCTTCAAGATCAGCATGACCGATTATCTTGCCACGCCTTCCGCGGCGGTACAGGGCCTCCTCAACCGCGGCGGCATGATGGGCGTGCTCGAGAACATGGGTATGCTCTGCGTGGCCATGGCCTTCGGCGGCATCATGCACGGCAGCGGGATGCTCACCGTCGTGCTGCAGCGGATGCTCAAGCGCGTGCGCACCGACGGCGGCCTGATCGTCACGACGCTCCTCTCCTGTGTGGTGCTCTGCTTCTCGACCGGCTCCGCTTACATGGGCATCCTCATCCCCGGCGCGCTGTTCAAGGAATCCTACCTCAAGCGCTGTCTGCATCCCAAGAACCTCTCCCGCGCCCTCGAGGACTCGGCCACCATGCTTGACGGCGCCATCCCCTGGGCGTCCGGGGCCGTCTACATGAGCGGCGTGCTCGGCGTCAGCGCCTTCGACTATGTGCCGTGGATGGTGTTCAACCTTTCCAGCGTCTTCATAGGCCTCTTCTGCGCCATCGTGGGCATAGGCATCGTCAAGATCACGCCTGAGGACGCCCGCCGCCGCCTCGAAGAAGCCAAGCTGGACACCAGCCTGCCCGGTGAAGCGGCGGCCGGTGTGCGGGTCGCGGCCTGATCATAGCAATCTCCTCCAACAGGGTGCGCCGTCCTCTGCGGCGGCGCGCCCACCCCGCAGGAGCGACATCATGAACGAACGTGCCGCATGGGGGAGCCGCATCGGCTTCATCATGACAACCGCGGGCTTTGCCGTCGGGCTGGGAGCCATCTGGCGTTTCCCCTATATGATGAGCAAGAACGGGGGCGGGGCCTTCCTGCTGGTCTACCTGCTGACGACCCTCGGCATAGGTGTGCCGTTGTTCATCGCGGAGATCATGCTTGGCCGCCATACGCGGCACGGCATCCTGCTCGGCCTGCGCTCGCTGACGCCGAAGCGCAGCCCCTTCCGGCTGGCGTCCTATCTGGGCGTGGCCTCAGGTATCGGCATCCTGTCCTATTATGTGGTCATCCTGGGCCTTATCCTCGTCTATTTCTGCAAGAGCCTCGGCGGGGCCTTTGCCTACGGGGCGGACATCTCCCGCTTCGGGCCGCTGTTCGTGGAGCTCTCCTCCGACATGCCCACCCTGCTCTGCGCATCGGCCGCCGCCATCCTGCTCATGGGCCTGGTCATCCGTCTGGGGCTCAAGCGCGGTCTTGAACGCTGCTGCACCTTCCTCATGCCGCTCCTGCTGCTCTTCCTGCTCGTGCTGGCGGCGCGTTCCCTCAGTCTGCCCGGCGCTTCACAGGGCGTCGCCTGGCTGCTGTGGCCCGATTTCTCACGCATCGATGTGCAGGTGGCGCTCGACGCGCTGGGACATACCTTCTTCGCGGTCGGCATAGGCGTCTCCACGGCCTTCGTCTTCGGCAGCTATCTGGACGAACGCAGCGACATCGTGGGCGATGCCCTGATCATCATCGCCATCAATACGGCCGTGGCCCTCCTGGCCGGACTGGTCATCTTCCCGGCCATGCATTCCTTCGGCCTGACGCAGGCCGAAGGCACCGGACTCGTCTTCGAGACCATGCCCGCCATCTTTGCCAATGTGACAGGTGGACGCTTCTTCAGCATCTGCTTCTTCTTCCTGCTCATCATCTCGGGCTTCGCCTCCGGTCTGGGCCTGCTGGAAGGCGTGGTGGGCACCGTACAGGAAGCCTGGGGCGGGAGCCGCTCCACCACGCTGATCTGCGTCCTTCTGCTCGTGGCCCTGCTCTGCCTCCCCGCCCTGCTCTCCTACGGCCGGTATGCGCCGCTGGCGGGCATACGCATAGGGGACAAGAGCCTGTTCGTTTTCATGGAATATCTGGTGACATCACTCATGATGCCCACCGGCGCTTTGCTGCTGAGCGTTTTTGTGGCCTGGCGATTCGGCTTTGACGCCTTTTGTCGGGAGGCCAACAAGGGCGCCGGACGCTGGCGTGTTACCCGGCAATGGCAAATCCCTGTCCAGATCGCGGTACCCTGCGCGGTAGGCGGCATCCTGCTGCTGGGGATCTGGGCATCCCTCTAGCTCTGTGGAAAAGGAGTACGATCATGGCGACATTTGGCAGTATCGGTTGCGGCAACATGGGGGGAGCCATCCTTGGCGGCGTGGCCCAGCTCAAGGACTGGAAGATCATCGGTTACGACCCCAGCCCGCAGGCCCTGACGGCCCTGAACCAACGCTGCGGTCTCGAACCCTGCGCCGACGAGGTGGACGTGGCCCGCAAGGCGGACATCATCCTCATCGCCGTGAAGCCGCAGCACGTCCAGGGGGTCATCGAGAAGATCGCGCCCCATCTGCAGGGCAAGCTGCTCGTCTCCCTGGCGGCCGGGGTGGCGCTGGAACGCATCAAGACCTACAGCGCGGGCGCCTGCCCCGCCGTGGTCATCATGCCCAATACGCCCGCCATGGTGGGCGAAGGCTGCTGCGCGCTCTGCCTTGACGATCCGGCCCTCAGCGAAGCGCAAAGGGAACTCGTCGTCTCCCTTTTCAGCGCCATCAGCACCACGGTCGTGCTGCATGAGGAACAGATCCCCGAATTCTCCGCGCTCATCGGCAGCGGCCCGGCCTTTGTCTTCCACCTGCTGGAATCTTTCGTGGAAGTCGGCCTGCGTCTGGGATTTTCCTATGCGGACGCCAAGCAGCTCGTGGAAAAGCTGTTCCTCGGCAGCGTCCGGCTGGCGCAGGGCTCGCCCGACATCCCCCACGCCAAGCTGCGCATGAACGTCTGCTCCCCCGGCGGCTCGTCCATCGTCGGCGTGAACGAACTGGACAGGCGCGCCGTACGCGGGGCCATCATCGACGCCGTCCTGGCCACACACCGCCGGGCGCTGGAGATGTCCTCCTAGATGTTGTGTTCCGATAGGTTGTTCACCCTTTCCTCATTCGGTAAGTTGGAAGTTAGCAGACAAACCAACAA
>NZ_CALVHE010000001.1 GCF_944327235.1 uncultured Desulfovibrio sp. | reverse complement strand
TGCCTGCGCAAGCAGGGGAGGTGGCTTGACGCCATCGTGGAATACAAGCGCGCGCTGCAGATCGCTCCCAATTCCAGTGAGCTTTATTACAATATTGCCATGGCGCACGCCGAAGGCAAGGAGTATGAAAACGCCAATCGTTTCATGCTCAAGGCTCTGGGCCTCAATTCCAGTCTTCCCCGCACATCGCCTGTTGTGGCCTACAATATGGCGCAGGTGCTGTCCCTTGGTTATAGTAAGGATAAGGCCAAGCAGGCTGCGGAGATCGCCCTTGAGCTCGATCCTGACTATGAACCGGCAAAAACTTTGCTGGCTCAGCTGAAATCAGCGGAAAATGGCGGCGCTATTTAAGGCGCTGGTTCGCATTTTTCTGTATCGTAAGAGTAAGACCCCGGCCGCAAAAACTGGCCGGGGTCTTTTGCTGCGAGATGTGTTCTTTTTGAGAGCGTTCTCCATCGAGGATGGCCAACCTTGAGCGTTTTTCCTTTGAGGAAGGAGGCAAAACGCGAGGCGGCAGCACAGCGTCGTCCGGCCGAAAGTGAGCGGGAAAAACGCTTTTTTTCGCGAAACGCCGAACCGTACGGTTTGAAACGCGAGGCGTTTCAAACTGAAAATATTTTACGATCTTCAGCCGTCGTCTGGTCATGCTGCGATAACATGGCAATCATATTGCACAAATAAAAAAGCCGCCAGCATCGTGTACTGGCGGCAAACAGGGGAGGACACCCGGTGCTCCGGCTATCCATCCTCTTCAATCTCTAAGGGAGCGGCGTCCAGCTGCTCAGGCCCATGAAAAAGGGCAACATGAACAGGCAGCTCAGTAACAGGCTGATGCTCAGGCCGACCTTATGGCGCAGCGGGGTCTCACTGCGAGTCGTCATGGCCCAGAGCAGGACCGGGACAAGCCAAAGCAATACGCGGATCCCGGCCGTTACGGCATCGCCTGTTTTCAGTATTGACCCCTGCAGTAAACGATACGTTTCCAAGCCGCTGGCAACGAGCAGCAACAGCCAGATGATGCCCCACGCATTGCGTGCCCAGCCGGCACACCAGGGAAGTACTATATTGTAGTGATCGCGGCCATAGTCGTCCTTCTTGCGGCGCAGCAGCAGCCAGACGCAGCCAAAGGCGGCCGGCATGGCGAGCAAGAGGAAGGGGATATAGCAAAGGCTGGTTGCGTAATCCGTTCCCCATACGGGCTGTAATACTTCCAGCAGCGTAATGGTGGTCTCTTCATCATGCGGCAGATTGGTCACAGCCGCAATGCGTAGACAGGCAAGAACGAGCAGCAGGGCAAGAGCGCCTTGCAAGGCGCTGATCACACCTACACCTATATGGATGCCGGGATACTGCGCCAGCGCCTTCCATAACAGAAAATAAATGCAGCTGAAGATGACCGAGAGGCCGAGCACCATCCAGCTGACTTCATGGATCGTGATCAGCAGGCTCCCCCTGGGGATATCCTGTTCAAGGAAATAGAGCCAGACGCGACCGCCCACCAGCAGCGTCCAGCCCAGTCCCTGCCCCAGCATGGATAGCTGCATGGCGCATTTTCCGTAAAAGCTGCGCCGCCGTCTCAGGCTGAGGACCTCGCCGGATACCGTCAGGATACAGGTGCCGCAGAAGGCAAAGAGCATCGACAGCGGAATGATGATGGCTGCGATATCCAGGATATTTTGCAAAACAGGATTATCGGCAAGGAAAGCCTGCATACGACCGCCTTTACTCATAGCGTGAAAGGAAAGTGGATCAGTACAAGAGTACAGAAGGTTTGTGCCTGAAAAAACGTATTGTCGCAAGAGGCAGACATGGCCTTGTCAAAAAAATAAAGAAATTGTCGAATTTTTTTCTGGAAAATGGCGCGACCCGGGGGTAAAGGCTTGCCTTGGTGGCGAAATTTCTTTATTTATTACTGGAAGAACGCCTCATTGGGCAGAGGTTTCTTAAAGTAAAGCTTGAAGTTTTGAATTTTTCCTGTTGAAGAGGAGTGAGGGGAAAAATGAATAAATTGACAGCCCTGTCTTTGGCATGTCTTGTCCTTTCCAGCGGTTGCGGGTACCGCCAGTTGGAAGAGGCCACAGTGGAGAATCGGACCGGCGTACTGGAAAATTCGCAGCGGATTTCCCAACTCGCGCAGCGTGTGGACTCTCTTGATCGGCGGCTCACCACATTGAGTGAGACGACCTATGAAGTGCGCACCCGTCGCGGTGGAAAAACGTCCATGGTGGCTGTCCCGGTGTACAATCCCACCCCGAGCGAGTTGCGCAATCCTGGAGGAGAGCCCGGTGCTCCCGCCGCCGCTCCGGCGGCTCCCGCCCAGCAGGCCAAGGCCGCCAAGCAGGAAGCTCCTGCTTCGCGAGTCATCAATCCTGCCAGCAAGCCCGCTCCCTTCCCCGGTGGGGGAACGGCGCGTCGGCCTGCTGCGCAGCGGCGAGCTCCCGCTGCCCCGGCTGCAGCGCCCGCTGCCGCCAAGGCGCAAGAACCCGCGGACGCTTCCGCGCTCGGTATGCCGCCTGCTATGGCTCCCGCCACGCTGCCTGCCACGTCTCCGGCCCCGGCGACTCCGGCTCCCGCTCCGGCTACTGCGCCTGAGGTCCGGCAACCTGCGCCTTCGCCTGCGTCAGTGACGCCCGGTACGCCCGCCTCTCGCAGAGGCGACGCAACGGTGCCGGTGCCCCAGTTGCCCAGCATGAGCGGTGCGCCGCAGCCTGCGCAGGGCGCGCCTGCCGCTCCGATCCCGGCTGTGCAGCCCCAGCCTTATCCTTCCGCGACGTCTGCCCCGGCCATTTCGTCTTCCCCTCGGACGGAAAATGCCGAATATCAGGCTGCCCTGCAGGTGGTACGCAGCGGTCGCACGGAAGAAGGCATCCAGCGTTTTCGTCAGTTCCTGCAGCAGTATCCGCAAGGCAAGCTTGCGCCCAATGCTGAATACTGGATCGGTGAAGCGCTGTATTCGCAAGGCAAGTTGCAGGAGGCGCTGGGACAGTTCCAGTCCGTCAGCAGCCGTTACCCCGCGCACCACAAGAGTGCTGATGCCATGCTCAAGGCCGGCATGACCATGAGCCGCCTGGGGGATCAGCAGGGAGCGCGCCAGCAGTATCAGCAGGTGCTTGCTCTCTTCCCCAAGTCGGAAGCCGCGAGCAAGATCCGTTCCAGCGGGATCGGCCGCTGATTTGAGCGTACATTGTCACAACATGCCATAGTGCGCTGCCCTCAGTGGCAGGATTTAGACGAGGCTGGCCGCAAGGAATTTTGGGCCAGCCTCGCCTTGCGTCATTGCCGGGGGATCGGCCCGAGGACGCAGGCTACGCTTTTGAAGCGTTTCGGCACGGCCTATCAAGCATTGCAACAGCTTGACCAGTGGCGGACAACAGGGATGCATTCTCCCGTTGCCGCTGAGATGGCGTCCGGGTCGTGGCGAGTGACGGCCAGAAGAGAATGGGATGCGGTGCGACGCCTGTCCACCGGTATCCTCCTATGGAGCGATCCTTTGTATCCCGCCTGTCTCCGCTCCTTGCCGGACGCCCCCATCCTTCTGTACTGTCGTGGCGATATAAGCCTGTTACGCGCGCCCGGAATTGCGGTGGTCGGCGCACGCAAGGCTTCGGAGCAGGGGCTCCGGGTCGCTGCTCACATGGCTCGCTGTCTTTCCGCGTGCGGCATCAGCATCGTTTCGGGGATGGCGCAAGGGATCGATGCCAGTGCGCACGGTGCTGCCCTGCATGAGGTAGGTCGCAGCATCGGGGTGTTGGGAACAGGCATCGACAGGGTCTATCCGCAACGAAATATCGGCCTTTTCTCACGGATGGTGGAGGAGGGCGGCCTTCTCCTGTCTGAGTTTGCTCCGGGCACGCCTCCACTGCCTGAGAATTTTCCCATTCGTAATCGTATCATCAGCGGACTTTCTCTGGGGATACTCGTGGTGGAAGCGGCGACGCGATCCGGTAGTCTGATCACGGCCCGTACGGCGCTTGAACAGAACAGGGAAGTATATGCCGTCCCAGGTCCAGCTTTGGACGAACATTGCTGCGGCGCACAGGAGCTGATCCGTCAGGGAGCGCGACCTGTCTTTTCCGCCGAAGATATTTTACGTGATCTTATCGACCGGCTGCGGCCATACGGGATCGAGCAGTCTGCCTTGGACGAGCAGGTCTTGCTGAGAGCTACGACCGGAGAGCCCCTCGCATCTTCTTCTGGAGAAGAATGTGTCGGCACGGTCGAGATGGAGACTGCGCCAGACCATATGCGGGATAAGGCAGCTTACGCGCACCATGCCGCGATGACGCCGTCGTATGGTTCTTCCTGCTCCCCGGCCTCTGGAGTCGAAGATGCGGCAACAGGCAGCACGAGAGCTTCCGGGCAACCACCATCATCTGTCGTTGAGGATAAGCCTGCCGAGATTTTGCGTTTATTGCGGCAGGGGCCGCTCCATGTGGATGAGCTTGCGTCGGGCCTGCATGTGCGTCCGTCAACTCTGCCTTCGTTGCTGCTGCAACTGGAACTTTCCGGGCGGATACGGCGTCTCCCCGGTGCACGTTATGAGGTGACGCCATGAAGAGCACGCGCCGGGGGCGGCGAGGTGAACGTCTTCCTCAGTTGGAAGGATCGAACTGCCTGGTTTCGGCAGATGAGGGACGGAAAACCTCCGTCGGCAGGTCGGGATGTCCCGCATTGCCGGAACAGCAGATTGAAATGTTGCTGGCTCCCTATCATCTTTGGCTGGAGGCGCAGCGCGGACTGTCTGCGGCAACGGTGCGCGCTTATCTGACCGACCTACGGCAGTTCATGGCATTCCTTGCGGAGCAGGGGGGATCGCCGGAAAGGATTTATTCCGCTGGGAGAAGAGACGTACAGGCTTTTCTGGCCGAACTCTTCCGCCGGGGAGAAGCCAGGTCCTCCATGTCGCGCAAGCTGGCCGCTTTGCGTAGTTTTTTTCAATATGGCTTGCGCATGGGGCACGTGAGGGAAAACCCGGCAAAGGCCGTACGCAACCCCCGGCAGGAGGTCCATCAACCGCGTGTGCTCAATGTCGATGAGATCTTTTCCGTGTTGGACGCCGATAGCGGTACTGACGACGATCCTCTGCGGCATTCGCGGGACAAGGCTTTGGCTGAGCTTCTCTATGGTTCGGGCCTGCGTATTTCCGAGGCTCTGGGCCTGAATGTGGATGATGTGCAGTTGGCAGCAGGTGTAGTGCGTGTCCTCGGCAAGGGGAATCGCGAACGTATGGCCCCCTTGTCCGACAGTTGCGTGCCGGCATTACGGGAATGGCTGGATGACCGGACCTTGCTGGCGGCGGAAGGAGAGGCGGCGCTTTTTGTAGGGATGCGGGGCGGCAGGCGGATGCAACGGCGGGAAGCCGTGCGCAGTATGGATCGTCTGGGCAGTCTGGCAGGAGTGTCGAAACATTTTTCTCCTCATGCGCTGCGCCATTCTTTTGCTACTCATTTGCTGGACGGCGGCGCTGATCTGCGCAGCGTGCAGGAGTTGCTGGGGCATCGGCGTCTGACCACAACACAGCGTTATACGCAGGTCAGCCTTGAGCATCTGATGCGAGTGTATGACGCAGCGCATCCCAAGGCCGCTCCGGACGCCGTGGCGGACACGCCACCTGCCGAATCTCGGAAGACGGACAACAGGCAGTAGGGGAAGTGATGATGCTAGGGACAGGACTCATTATCAGGCAATATGCCTTGATGGAGATGTTTTTATAACTTACTGCCAAATAAATACTCATTTTTATAACATGAGGTATTTCGTTTCCAATCACTCTTACCCAAGTAGCGGGTTTTGGGGAAGATGGGGGAGAGGGGGAAGAACCCCCTTTTTGCCGCGAGCAGCGACCCAAAGGGCGGCCCGCAGGGCCGTGCCTGTTAGGCGACAAAGGAGCCTTACAGGCATCGACAGCAAAGCAAAGGAGTTTCTCTTTTCCCCCTTAAAAAAAACGTAATGAGTCCTGAGCCTAACGGCGTTTAGTCGTCGCGTCTGGATTCTGCAAGGCAGGGATGATGCCGCCGCCCGGCTGGAGGATTTGCAATCCGCGTCAAAATATTGCAAAGACGTGGGACGGGTGATACGCATTGCCCGGAAAAGTCACATATCACCGCTCTCCACGGGGAGCGTTGCAAGGAGTTACCATGTCCGCCTACGTTCTTGGTCATCTGCATCCCGATACCGACAGCATCATTTCAGCCATTGCCGCCGCCGACCTGTATGCCAAGCGGGGATTTGACGTTGTTCCCGCCGCGCAGGGCAAGCCCGCGCCGGAGACGGCCTTTGTTCTGGAGCGTTTCGGGCTGACGGCGCCGCAGATCGTGGAGGACGTCACCGGTCGGGATCTGTATCTCGTGGATTATTCCGATCTGGGGCAAGCCCCTAAGGGGATGGACAGCGCCACGGTCATGGGCATCGTGGACCACCACAAGTTGGGCGACATCACTACGTCCCTTCCTCTTGAAGCATGGATCTGGCCTGTGGGTTGCACCAATACTGTGCTTACCAATATGTACGAATTTTACGGGGTCGAAATCCCCCGCAGCATTGCCGGCGGTATGCTGTGCGCCATCCTTTCCGATACCGTCATGTTCAAATCGCCTACCTGTACGGAGGCGGACAAGAAAGCCGTGGCAAAGCTGGCCGCCATTGCCGGAGTGGAGGATATCATGGCGCTGGGCATGGAAATGTTCCGCGTCAAGAGCGCCGTGGACGGCGCCAGTATGCAGGACCTCGTCTTCCGTGATTTCAAGGACTTTGACATGAACGGCAAGAAGGTCGGCATCGGGCAGCTGGAAGTGGTGGACTTGTCCCTGCTGGATGGCGTCAAGGATGGACTCAAGCAGGAGATTGCCCGCATCAAGGCTGACGGGCGGCACAGCGTGTTCCTGCTGCTGACCGACATCATGAAGGAAGGCTCGGAACTGCTGCTGGCTTCCGATGATCCTTCTGTGGTGGAAAAGGCCTTTGGCGTAAGCTTGTCCGGCGATACGGTCTGGCTGGATGGCGTCATGAGCCGTAAAAAGCAGGTCGTGCCCAATTTCGAAAAAGCTTTCAAGTAACCAAGGGGCTCTCCAGTAGATCGTGGTGAGCTTTGCCGGAAGTCTGAGTTAGCAAAAACCTCCTGCTGCTTGCGGGAGGTTTTTCATTATCTTATCAAGCGCGAAATGCTGCCCACCAGGCAAGAAGAGGCAACAGCAAGGCCAGCAGCAAAGCAACGGCTTGAGGTAGTTGCCGCGTCGGTGCGAAACGACTTTGCCAACCTTTCAGTACGCCAAGCAAAAAGCCTGCCCCAAAGCCGCAGCAATGGGCGAGGTAATCCACATCTTCGCCGCCTGTTCCCAGCATGGAGACAAGAGCCATGCCCGCAGCTAGTGGAATAAGCGCCTTCTTGGGCTGGTAAAGCGTCGCGATGCCGCTCAGGGCGCCGAGCGCCGCAAAGAGTGCCGTGGAAAAGCCCAGACTGATGAAGGCGTGCTGGCGAAAAAGGTAATTGGTCACATTGCCTATCCCCCCGCCCAGTAGACAGATCAGCAATGCATGGCCCGTACCGGCGGCACGTGCCAACATCGGCAGGAAAATCAGGCTGAAGAGGATATTGCCCCAGAGGTGGGGGGCGTCCTGATGCAGGGTCAGGGCAGTGATGAAGCGGTAGTACTCGTCATGTACGGCGATGCGGACGCTGTCGAGTTCTCCCAGACGGCACCAGCGGGAAACATCCGGCCAGGGGAAAGGGCAACGCCACCAACCTTCCCGCCAACCATGCCAGAGCACGAGAGTGAGAGGCAGCAGGGCGGTCCAGCCCGTATGCGCATACGTCGGCGGCACAGGAGAAGAGACCGGCGGTTTTTTCGTTTCCTGCGTTAGGGCTTCCAGTTCGTACCGAGCGATGTCCACATACAACGGTGGCGTGTACAGGTGTTCCCGCCCGGCAAATTTGTCGAAGCGGTAGGGGATATTGCGCGCGCTGAAGAGGAGTTCCCAGTCGCGTTTCTGTAGATAATCGGTAAAGCCTGCGGGCGGGGTAAGGCGGCACCAGAACGCCGGGACAGCGGGAGGGCGTCGACGCAGGCGATAGCGGCGGAGACGCTGATACGAGCGCACGGCAGCGGGACGATATGAAGGAGACATAAAAAAACCCCGGCATTGCTGCCGGGGTATGCATGGCGAACGTCAACGCTTAGGCGTCGGCCTTCTTGCTGGCGGCAGGCTTGGTGACCACGCCGGAACGAATGCAGCGAGTGCAGACGGAAAGGGTGCAGACGGTACCGTCGGCAAACTGGTGGCGCACACGCTGGAGGTTCGGATTGAAGCGACGTTTGGTCTTGATGTTGGAATGGCTCACAAGATTGCCGACCTGAGGCTTCTTGCCGCAGAAAGCGCATTCTTTGCTCATGGTATCCTCCGTATATACAGAAAAACTGATGTTACAAAACTATCGGGTCTTGCCGTCGGAGTCATGGCGCAACGGGAATACCATGACCTTGCAAGGCGTGTATATAGGGGAAGACGAAAAAAAAAGCAAGGAGATTTTTTCAGTTCGCCATTTTTTCTTTCGCTAACGGCCGATTGTGAAAAAAATCATGAAGAAGGGTGCTCGTCGCTCGTAAGTGGCAGGGGCTTACGCAGTATCCGATCCAGAAGGTGAGGGAAGCTGGCGGACAGCCTCCAGAAATCGTTGGAGCCCGCCCGTGGGATCCGCCGCCAGTCCGGCACAGAGTACGGAATGTTCCTTTTTAGATTGAGGAATGGCTGTGACGATCGCTGGAGCAGTGCTGTTTTCTTCAAGTTGGATCCATAGCGGGCAGCCAATGCCGAAAGGCGGCAACGAATCGATATCGGTTGGATCGAGGTCGGGCCGCAACAGGCGCCCCGTGCAGGCTGCGCAGCATGGACAACAGGCTTCGGCATTTCCCGTGATACGGCCCGACAGATGCGGCCGTTCCTTCAACGCTTCCATGCAGGAAAGGATATGATCCATCTGCCGAAAAAAAGCGTCCATGAAGAGCTCGCAACGTGCTTCATCCAAGCCGAGGTCTTCAAGAAAACCCCAGACGCTTTCGCCTGAAAGGCGTTTGTACAAGGGGTGCAAATTTCGCAAGGCCTTGTGGCGCTGCGGGGATAATGACGGAAGGGGGATACTGCTGGTTACCATGCGGGATCCAGAAAGTTACTGACGCGAAAAAACATATGTGGCTCGTACTCGGGCCACCTGAAAACGTGTGAAGTCGAAAGGATACTAGAAAGCGCAGGCAGGCATGTCAATGTAAAGAACGCTCGATTCAAAAGTGAATCAAAGGCGAGGCCTAGGTGTCCGCGCAGAAAAATAGTACGGGACGAACCGTACTGAAAAACTGTCTGGCCTGATTTGTAGTTTTGTTTGTACTGTAAAATGTGGAAAAGTGTCCTGATGATGCGGGAAATGGTAGGGATGTCATGCTGGTTCAAAAATGAAATGATTCATTGCCTCGATGGGCATTTTTGTTGGTAGCGTTCAGCTTGTGATGGTTGCTTGAGTTCGGTTGGAGGGGCGCGTTGAAATGGGCCTAGAAATGGCAATGAGAGGGGTGTTTCCCTGTGTGCTTCCAGTATAATGAATTATTGTCCCATAATGATAATTATGTAAACTTTCGTCGATAAAAATCGTTTTATTTCAATATGTTGGCGTTTTTACCTGCAGCGATCATCCTCTCCCTTCCTTGACCTGTCGCGCCAAGTTGGGGCACAACCTGTCATGACGATTGGCTCTTGTCTTATACCTATTGAGCTGCGTCATGCTTGCTGTGATGAGGAATAAACATATGGGGTCTCGTTTGCTGCGTCGTGCGGTACGCCGCCGGACACTACCGCGTGTCAACAAGGCCGTGTCCGAGTCGTCCGGGCCTTGTCATGAAGATATGGCCTCATTATCCTGTCCCGCGCCTTTTTGTCCGATCGAAGGTTCAGCTGGCTGTCAGTCTGAGGCTGCTATCCCGGCTGATTGCGCGCAACGACAGCGCCCTATGGGAGGCTGTCCGACAGGCATGATAAGGCCACATTCGAAAAACATCAGGAAGCCGCCTTCTCTTCTTGATATGTCTCATAGGATGAATTATGCCCATAAGGCATGGAATGATGATGTTGAAATGAATGTGAATAAATTCACGAGAAGGAAGCCGGCAAGGGGGGAGGAGGCTCCCCATCCACTGGCCATTGTTGCTGGACAATGGCAGCGACAAGCTCGGCGGGCGCGTGAAGATGCCTCTTCTGTCGCCTCTTCTTCGGTGGAAGGCAGCGCTCTTCCTGTCGCCCTGCCCTGCTCTGCCGCTGAGCAAGAAGGGATCAGGCAATCATTTTATTCTGAAGATGCCGCCCCCCGCCCTCTTCCATCGGTCTGGCGACAGGCTGCGCAGGAAGAGCTTCGTGCCTGGCGGCGTCCTGCTCGCCGCTCCTCTTGTTCCCCCACGCCTGCGGGTGACGACGCGGCCATTCCCGAACGCCGGTTGAACAAGGTGATCGCTGAGGCCGGATGCTGTTCACGGCGCAAGGCGGATGAGCTGATTTTTGCCGGACGCGTCTCCGTCAATGGTGAGGTGGAGACGCAGGCCGGGCGGCGCATCTCTCTGGATGACAGAGTGAGCGTTGACGGCAGGCCGCTTGCAAGGTCGCAGCGGATGCTCTACCTCATGCTGCACAAACCGGTCCAAGTGGTTAGTACAGCTGCTGATCCGCAAGGGCGGCAGACCGTGCTTTCTCTTGTGGCGCGTGAGTATCCGGGGATACGGTTGTTTCCTGTGGGACGGCTGGACTATTTTTCTGAAGGGCTCATCCTGCTGACGAATGACGGAAGGCTGGCGCAGCGTCTCATGCATCCGCGTCACCATCTGCCCAAACACTATGAGGTGCTTGTGCGTAATGTGGTAACGCAGAAGGCTTTGCAGTGTATGCGATCGGGGATGCAGCTGGCGGAAGGTGAGGAGCTGCTTCCTGTGGAGGTGACGGCTCGTAGTACGGCTTCCGGCTGCACGCTCTTGCGGATGACGCTGCGCCAGGGAGTCAACCGGCAAATTCGGCGGATGTGCCGGGATCTGGGGTTGACGATTTTACGCCTGCGGAGGGTCGCCATTGGTCCCTTGCAGCTGGGCAAGCTTGGGGCAGGACAGTTCCGCCAGCTGGAAGATGTCGAGCTGGCGCAATTGCGTCATGCTGTGGGCTTGCGGTAGCGAGTGCCCTTTTCTTTTCCTCATCAGAGGTTGACGACTCCACGGCGGCATAGGCTACAAGGCGATGTCCGCCGTGGAAACGGGAAAGGATCTCGTTTTTGCAGGCTGTTTTGCAATAAGGGGGAAATTGGCGGCCCAAGACGTTTCGTTTGCCTTTTTGCGGCGGGGGGCCTCGTGCCCTGTCGTTTCCTCTGGTAAAGGCGCGCTGTGGGGGAAAGGGATGATGAGCGGGGGAAAGGGGGGAAACCCGCTCCCGCACTGGCAAGCGTCCCCAACGGGCAGCCTCAGGTCATGCCCGTTAGATGCAGGAGCCTTACGGGCATGGGACGCGCAGCGAGGGGGTTCCCTTTCACCTCAAATAAGCAGTGAGTAGTGTCAGCCCTAAGTCGTTTCTTGGTGGAATCCCCGAGGGAACACAAGGAAAACGGAAAATGTTTTTCGCTGGGCGGACATTCTGCGGAGCGAAAAAAACATGGCGAGAAGGGCTCCTTCTTCCGTATGCAAGAAGGTCCCTTCCCGCCTTTTTAAAAGACGTTTCTGTGGTGTAGCTCAAGGTCAAGCCTGCTGGAGCAAACGATCCAGCAGGTCAATGGCGTCTTTTTGCAGGTGGCGCAGGTGTTCTTCACCCGCAAAGCTTTCCGTATAGACCTTGCAAATGGGTTCCGTACCAGACGGGCGCACAGCAAACCAGCCACTTCGGGCCATGACCTTGATGCCGCCGATGGGAGCCTCATTGCCCGGCGCATGGGTGATGACGCTTTCCACCCGTTCGCCTGCCAGCTCCTGCATATCGACCTGCTCCACGGTCAATCCTTTGAGGACGTTGCGTACCTTGGTGTCCGCCGGGGCATCCAGCCGTTGATAACAGGGAGCGCCGTGCCGTTCTGTCAGCCCGGCGTAGACGGCTGACGGGGATTTACCTTCCTTGGCCATCATTTCCGCTGCCAGCAGGCAAAGAAGCGGGCCGTCCTTGTCCGTACTCCACGGTCTGCCGTCATGAGTGAGGAAGGACGCACCGGCACTTTCCTCGCAGCCCAGAGCACAGCGTCCGCTGTGCAGATAGGGGACAAACCATTTAAAGCCTACAGGCACTTCCACCACCGGTCGTTGGAGCTCCTCCCCTACCCTGTCCAGCATGGCGCTTGTCACCAGCGTTTTGCCGATGCCGCTTCCCTTGCTCCACTGTGTACGCGTCCGGAAGAGATACCAGCATGTCGCTGCCAGGAAGTGATTGGGGTTCATGAGCTCTTCATGCGTCACGATACCGTGGCGATCCGCGTCAGGGTCACAGGCAAAAGCCAAGTCGAAACGGTCGCGCAGCGACAGCAGGCGACTCATGGCGTAGGGGGAGGAACAATCCATGCGGATCTTTCCGTCCTTATCGCAAGGAACGAAGCGAAAGGACGGGTCCACCTCCTGATTGACCACGCTCAATGCGATACCATACTTATGGGCAATGGGCTCCCACAGGGGCAGGCTCGCGCCACCCAGCGGATCCACGCCTAAAGAAAGTCCTGAAGCGGCAATGGCCGGCATGTCCAGCACGTCGGCAAGATCATCCACATAACGGGCCGTGAAGTCGTAGACTTTTACCCGCGAAGACTGCCGGGCCGCTCGATAGTGCATGATCTGGACGGCTCGGTTGCTGGCTTCCAGATGTTCGTTGGCCCGGCGCTCTATCCAGCGGGTGACCGCGGTTTCCGCCGGGCCGCCATGCGGCGGATTGTACTTGAAGCCGCCGTCACGCGGAGGGTTGTGTGACGGCGTGATGATGATGCCGTCCGCCTGGGCGCTGCCCGCGTTGCCGGCATTCCAACTCAGGATGGCGTGGGAAATGACCGGAGTAGCGGTATACTCCCCATCCGGCGCAATGAAGACATGAACGTCATTGGCGACCAGCACTTCCAGCGCCGAACGGAAAGCGGGCTGGGAAAGCGCATGACTGTCTCCGCCGAGAAAGAGCGGTCCCTTGATGCCGTGGCTGGCCCGGTAATCGCAGACAGCCTGCGTGATGGCGTAGATGTGCTCCTCGTTGAAACTCAGGTCAAGGGAAGATCCCCTGTGCCCCGATGTCCCGAAGCTGACGCGCTGGGACGCCTCGGCCGGACTGGGAAAATCGGTGTAATAGGCGCTGACCAGCGAGGGCACGTCAGTCAGCATGTCAGGCGTGGGCAGTTGCCCGGCGTGGGGATGCAGGGACATAATCTCCTCCTTTTGCGTCATTTGCCAGTATAGCCTGCCCTTTTGCCGGACGCAACTATCGGCATTTGGTGGAGCGTGGCCGGCAGACAACCTTGCGGCAGAGAGTTGTGCTCTTTACGGGAGATGTCGTGAGGTGATCCTGTGGAGGACGCCCTAACTACGACAAGACTGCCTTTCAGAGCTTTTTCAGTTTGAAACGCTCCTCGTTCCAAACCATACGGCCTGTCGTTTCGTTGAAAAAACGCGGTTTTTCCGCTCGGTTTGGGCCGGGCGGCGCTGTGCCGCCGAACACTATTTGTTGTTTGCTTGGGGGAAGGGGAAGCCCTCGCTCTACTGGCGATGCCCGTTAGGCTCCTGCGTCGCCTAACGGGCGCGCCCTTGCGGGCCGCTTTCGGGGAGGTGTTCCCCCTTCCCCACAAGTCTCCATCTCTTTCCCAGCACGCTTTTACCGGGTGAAGAGTCAAGGATGCGAGTCGTCCCGCCCCAAAGAAAAAAGGAGCGTGAACGGTTTGTTTATTTATTGAAATTATTTGTAAAATTTGTATTGCTAGGCCCTAACGTAAAAGGTTGCCCCCTTTCAAGGGGGACAGGTGAGGAAAACGCTGTATGGGCAGCAAGATCGCGGATGGACGTCGTTGGGAGGCTGGTACGTAGGCGGAGAGGCGGCCGGTATTCTGTCCGGGGGATCTTCCCCGTATGGATATCCATTTGAAGGACAACAAAAAAGGAGGCTTACGCCTCCTTTTTTGTTGTCGGAAAGGTCTTTCCGTCTACTTCTTCTCGATGGTGAGGGCCTTGAAGAGCGTATCACCGCGCCGCATGACCTGCAGCATGATGGCGCCGCGCTGCACGCCCACTTCCTTGACGATCTTGGAGAGCGCCTCAGGAGTGTTGACCGGCTTGCGGTCAGCCCGCAGGATGATGTCGCCGGGGCGGATGTCCGCTTCGGCAGCGGCCTTGTCAGGGTTGACCTCCAGCACAAGGATGCCTTCCTTGTCGGACAGATCCATCTCCTGACGTTCTTCCGCCTTGAGTGCCCGCACCGTAAGGCCCAGCAGGCCTTCGTCCTGCTTCTTGCCGTCCTTGCCGGGAGTTGCGGCGCTCTGGGCGCTCTGACGTTCCCCGAGGGTGACGTCCATCACCTGCTCCTTGCCGCCGCGCCAGACACCCAGCTTGACGATGCTGCCGGGCTTCTTGGCGGCAATGGCGCGCAGCAGGGCGGAAGAATCGGCAATGTTCTCGCCGTCCACACTGACGATGACGTCGCCATCCTCAATGCCGGCCTTGGCGGCAGGCTCGCCTTCCAGGGTGCTGGCTACCAGCGCTCCACGCGGCGTTTCCATGCCGATGGCCTTGGCCATGGCTTCGTCCACATCCTGGATGGTCACGCCGATCCAGCCGCGGCTGACCTTCTTGCCGCTCTTGATCTGCTCGATGATGTTGGCGGCCATGTTGCTGGGGATGGCAAAGCCGATCCCCTGCCCGCTGGCGATGATGGCGGTATTGATGCCGACCACATCACCATCCATGTTCAGCAGCGGGCCCCCGGAGTTGCCGGGATTGATGGAACAGTCCGTCTGCAGGAAGTTGTCGAACGGCCCGGAGCGGATGTTGCGGCCCTTGGCGGAAAGGATGCCGGAGGTCACCGTATGGTCAAGACCGAAGGGATTGCCGATGGCCATGAGCCACTCGCCCACCTTGAGCGCGTCGGAATTGCCGAACTTGAGGAAGGGCAGCTCCTTCTTGGCTTCAACCTTGAGCAGGGCAAGGTCGGTCTCTTCATCCGCGCCGATGAGCTTGGCCACCAGCGGCGTGGACTTGCCGTTGCTCTCGTCAAGGGTCACATGGATCACGTCGGCATCGGCCACCACATGGTTGTTGGTGACGATATAGCCGTCAGCCGAGATGATGAAGCCCGAACCGAGGGACTTCTGCTTTTTTTGCGGGGCACGCGGATGGCCACCACGCGGTCCCATGCCGAACTGATCAAAGAACTGACCGAAGCCGGGGGGCATGTTGCGGAACATCTCTCCGAAGAATTCTTCGGGCCCGCCCGCCTGTGCGGTGCGTTCGGTGCCGATATTCACCACCGCCGGACCGCATTTGGCGGCCAGCGTGGAAAAGTCAGGCAGCGTGGCGGCCTGCGCCAGACTGCCCATCATGAGCAGGGTGGCGAGCGCCAGGGCAAGGGGTTTTCTCATTCTCATAGGGGAAGCTCCTTAGGCTTTCTTTTGCAGAGCCTTTTGCAAAGCCTGTGCCATGATCCCCATTCCAGCCCCCTGTCCGGCGGAACCCGTGCTGGCGTGCTGCTTCCATTCCGTGTCGCGGGGCTTTTCCGCCACTTCCACGCCTTCGGGAGCCAGACTGATGCGGCGAGCGGCGGTGTCCAGATTTTGAACGACCAGCTTGACGCTGTCGCCCTTGTCGAGGCTCGTGAACTCGCTTTTCTTGGCGTTCTTGATGACGCCGGCCGGGAGCAGGCCCGTGATGCCCGGAGCCAGCGTCACAAAGACGCCGAACTTGCTCTGGCTCTCCACCGTGCCTTCCACCACCGTGCCCACGGCAAAGCGGCTGGCGGCCTCCTGCCACGGATCGCCTTCGGCGTCACGTATGCTCAGGGAGATGCGACGGGTCTCGGGGTTGATCTCCTTGATCTTCACGGACACGGTATCCCCTGCGGCCACCACGTCCTCGGCCTTGTTCACGCGCTTGGTCCAGGACATTTCGGAAAGGTGCACGAGACCTTCCACGCCGGGAAGCAGTTCCACAAAGGCGCCGAAGGGCGCGAGGCGGGTCACCTTGCCTTCCATGATGCTGCCCACAGCCAGACGGTCGGTCACCTGAGCCCAGGGATCGCCCTCAGCCTGTTTGCGGGAAAGGGAGATGCGGGTACGCCCCTTGTCGTCCGTGCTCACGGAGAGCAGCTTGGCGCGCACCATATCCCCGGGAGAGACGGCTTCATCGGCAGCGCCCACGCGCGACCACGACAGTTCGGAAAGGTGGATCATGCCTTCCACGGCCGGGGCCAGTTCCATGAAGGCGCCGAAGGGGGCAAGGCGCGTGATGCGGCCCTCGACGGTATCACCGACCTTGATGCTGGCCAGCAGCTTTTCCAGATTGTCCTGACGTTCGCGATCCAGCAGGGCCCGACGGGAGACCACGATGTTGCGTCCGCGATTCTCCACGCGCAGCACCACGAACTGCATGGTGCGGCCCACGACGGACTCGGCGTCGCCCGTAGCGGCGGCATCCATCTGGCTGCCGGGACAGAAGGCGGTCTTGCCGAGCACTTCCACCGTATAGCCGCCTTTGCAGGAGGCCACGACGCGACCGTCCACCGGGACGCCGGACTGGCAGGCTTCTTCCAGGGCAGCCATGCCGCTGCCGCTCATGGAACGGGACAGACGGATCTCATGGGGATTGACGCCCACGACCCATACGTCGATGCTGTCGCCGGGGGCTACCATTTCCTTGCCTTCGGCATCGAGAATGTCCTTGCGATCCATGACGCCGTCCACCTTGATGCCCACATCGACAAAGACGGAATCACCATTGATCTCAATGATCTTTCCCGTCACCTTCTGGCCAGTCTGCAGACGGGGCGCGGCGGCCTCCTGCGCGGCAAAAAGGGTGGCGAAATCTTCCTGGGCGTCATCATGGCCCTGCTGGGTCTGCAATTCCTCGGTCATGTATTACTCCTTGAAAGGTGTGGTCTCAGACATGAGGGGAGCACTCTACCCCATTACGACACAGAAGACAATCAAGAGGCGTTGCCCTCAGTCGCCGCCCTCCCCGGCTGCCCTGTGCAAAAACTGGACGGCGTATGATTTTTGAACAGGAGGCGGCGGGCACAGCGCCGCCCGGACCAAACCAGGCGGGGAAAACGCGTTTTTCCGCGAAACGACAGACCGTATGGTTTGGAGCGCGAAGCGTTTCAAACTGAAAGTGCTCCAGGGTCTGTTAAAAATTTATAACTAATTTTAATAGATAAGAAAAACAGGCTATACACTCTCCGCTTGCCTTTGGGGGTGGGGGTGCCCCGTGTCTCTATCTCTTTCCCCCAACAAACAGCAAATAGTGTCGTCCTAGGGCCTGTTAACACAAATTTTACAAATAATTTCAATAGATAAAACAAGTAAACTGTGCACATTCCCCTTGCTTTTGGGGACGATGTTGCCTCGTATCCCTGACTCTTCCTTGGTAAAAGCGCGTTGGGGAAGGGATGGGGGACTTTGGGGGATGGGAGCGACCGAAAGGCAGCGAATAGTGTTAACTCTAGTACATGCGCCGCATGAGGCGGGAGGACAGGCGCTGCACCAGCGGCGAGCGCGGTGAACGCTTGAGCGGAGCGGGCAGCATGACCGCCAGCTGCGCGGCTTCCCGTTTGGTCAGGGCGGCGGCCGACTTGCCGAAGTAGTGGCGGGCGGCGGCTTCCGCGCCAAAGATCCCCTGCCCCCATTCCACCACATTCAGATACAGCTCAAGGATCCGGTCCTTGTCGAGCCAGAGTTCCAGGCGTGCCGTCATGATGGCTTCCTTGAGCTTGCGCAGCAGGGAGCGTTCGGGCGAAAACCAGAGATTTTTCGCCAGCTGCTGGGTGATGGTGCTGGCCCCGGCCGACAGTCTGCCCTTTTCCCAGTTGCGCACGACCGCCTGCCAGAGCAATTCAAAGTCAAAGCCATGATGCGTATAGAAGCGGTCGTCTTCCGAAGCCACGACAGCCTGTCGCAGCCACGGGGAGATGCGTTCCAGCGGCACCCAGCGCTGTCGGAGACGCCACGGCTTGCCGGGATGCGCCTTGGCGAAGGCCTCACGGCGCAGTTCCATCATGGCTGTTTCTTTGGGGGGATCCGTCATGAGAGGAAGGACCGGCGGCAAAACCAGGTAGCGGAAGATATCCAGAAAGAACAGGAACACGGCCCAGCGCAGCAGGCTGCGGACAGGGTGGCGTCTCAGATGCGCGGCATAGCGACGCAGACTCTCCCGCCAGCTCGGTATCGTGTCCGTCGCGGCAGGCGGCACGGCGTCCGTTTTTTTCCCTCTGGCAGGAAGAACAGGCCCCGCGGACGGTCTGGCGGTGGTCGTGCGCGGGGGGCGTGTCGGGGTGGAAGGAGGTCTCAGCATGGCGGTTTCACGGACAGCGGCTGTCCGGCGCAAAAAGAAAAACGTCCGGGAGAAGAGCTCCCGGACGTCCTGCATTCTGGTAGCAAGGGAGGGATTTGAACCCCCGACACTGCGGGTATGAACCGCATGCTCTGACCAACTGAGCTACCTTGCCATGTTTTTCCATCAAGCGCGAAGAAGAACATAGACAAACTTCCGCTTTCTGGCAAGCATTTTTTTCAGGTCAGCCCAATTTTTTTGTATGGCCTCAATATACCATGAAATAAAAGACAAAGGGGGCCAGTACGAGCCGGTAGACGGCAAAGGGAACGAGAGTGATGCGTCCGACCAGCGCCACGAACGCCTTGATGGCGATCAGCGCGGAAAGGAAGGCCCCTACCATGCCCACGGCAAAGAAGGGGATATTCGCCGCGGTAAAGAGATGCCAGCTCTTGAGCATGTCATAGCCCGTGGCGGCGATCATGATGGGCACGGCGGCGATAAAGGAATATTCCGCGGCCACGTTGCGCTTGGCGCCGAGGAGCATACCGCCCATGATGGTGGACGCCGAACGGGAAAAGCCCGGCCAGAGCGAGAGGCATTGGAAGAGACCGATGCCCAGCGCGAGTCGGGGCGTCATTTCGTCCAGCGTCACGCAGGTGGGACGGTACTTGCGCCGTTCCACCACGATCATCATGACGGCTCCCGCCACCAAAGCCAGCAGCACCGTGGTGGGCGTGAAGAGATATTTTTTGATGGTGGAATGCAGGAGCAGCCCTACGATGCAGGCCGGGAGACAGGTCAGGACGAGCAGGACGATGCCGCGCATACCGGCGAAGCGGACATAGGGTTGCGGGCGCAGCAATCCCCAGAAACGTTCCCAGTACAGTACCACCACGGCCATGATGGCGCCGAGCTGGATGACCACATTGAACGTCGCGGCCTTTTCGCCCACGAAATTGAGCAGATCGCTGACCAGGATCAGATGGCCCGATGAGGAGACGGGCAGATATTCCGTGAGTCCTTCCACAATGCTGAGGATGAGGGCCACAAAAAGATTGTCCATGTTTTCCCCGAGTGCGCCCTTTCGCATTGCCAAGGGGCACGACTTTGGCTAGTGGTTGATAGAGACGCCCGGCAGGCCGGGCTTGTCGATTCAGCATGAGTGCGGAGCGGCCGCCGTTTCCGGCGATCGGCCGCGCAAGGAGGCTTTCATGGCGACGATCATGCCGCAAAGCGAGCTGGTACGGCGTGCGGCGGCCTATGTGGCTGCCGAACTGGCCGAAAAGGGGCGGGCCGGGCTCTATGCCCTGCTGGATGAAGCCTCGATGCGCTTCAACCTGACCCCTCTTGATCAGCAGACCCTGGAACGTCTTTTCACGACGCAGGCCGGGGAACGTTCCGTCATGCCGTCCCCGGTACGCGACTGATCTGCGGCTGGACCGGCAAGGGGCAGAACGCTGCAGCGCCCTGCCCCTGCTGTTTTCTGTCTACCCTATCCGGCTGCCGTCGGGCATACTGCCGCCGGGCTGCAGGAGGACGAGCCTGCCGTCCTGCTCCGCCGTGAGCACCATGCCGTGGGACATGAGGCCACGTATCTTGCGTGGCGCCAGATTGAGCACGGCGCAGACTTGTTTGCCTATGAGCTCTTCCGGAGCAAAGAACTCCGCCAGTCCGGAGAGGATCTGTCGCGGCTGCCCTTCTCCAAAGTCGATCTCAAGGCGCAGGATGCGGTCGGCATTGGGATGACGTTCGCAAACGCGCACCGTACCCACGCGCAGATCCGCCGCCTTGAACTGGTCAAAGGTGATCTCTTCCGCCGGTCCCGCAGGCTCGGAAGCCGGCTTCGCCTTCTGTGCGGCCTTTTCAGCCTTGCTCTTTTCCTTTTCGGCTTTGGCGGCGGCTTCGGCCGCCTTGGCCCGGGCCGCAACGTCGATGCGCGGGAAGAGATTGGAGGCGGCCGCCAGCGGCGTGCCCTCCGTCAGCCCGGAAAATTCGTTCGCCTCCCGCTCCAGATCGCAGGCCGGGGCCGTTTCGCCGCTGGCGGGCTGTCCAAGCTGGGTCAGCATGGCTGCCGCCGATTGTGGCATGACCGGCCAGAGGCAGAGGGCCACCTTGCGCATGGCCGTGAGCAAGGTATGCATCACCGTATTCAGGCGTTCGGTATCGCCCTGTTTGGACAGGGCCCACGGCGCCTGAGAATCCACATACTTGTTGCAGGCACGCACCAGCTCCCAGAGGGATTCCAGCGCCTGCGAGAACTGGACGACGCCGAAGAGCTGCATGAAATTCTGCACGGCCGTGAGGCAAAGCTCGGCAATGGCCTTGTCATCTTCATGCAGGCTGCCGCACGGAGGCGTCTTGCCGTCGCAGAACTTGGCGGTCATGGACAGCACGCGGCTGTAAAGATTGCCCAGATCGTTGGCCAGATCGGCATTGATGCGAGTGACGATGCTCTCCTCGCTGAAACTGGCGTCGGAGCCGAAATGCATTTCCCGCAAGAGGAAATAGCGGAAGGCATCCAGGCCGAATTCCCGGCTCATGGCCAGCGGATCGACGACATTCCCCAAGGATTTCGACATCTTTGTGTCGCGAACCAGCCAATAGCCGTGGACGTTCAGATGCTGGTAGAGCGGCAGGCCCGCAGCCTTGAGCATGGTAGGCCAGAAGATGGCATGGGGCTTGAGGATATCCTTGGCCACCAGATGCTCGCCCGGCCAGTAGCGTGCGTAATCGGGGCCGTCGGGCCAGCCGAGCGCGCTGATGTAGTTGAGCAGCGCATCGAACCAGACATAGCATACGTAATCCGTGTCGAAGGGCAGCTCGATGCCCCAGGTCAGACGGCTCTTGGGGCGGGAGATGCAGAGATCTTCCAGCGCGCCGGATTCCAGCATACCCAGCACTTCATTACGGTAGCGCTCCGGCCGGATGAAGTCGGGATTGGCAAGGATGTGCTCCTTGAGCCAGGGAAGGTATTTGGACATGCGGAAGAAGTAGTTCTTCTCGCTGATGAACTCAGGCTTGGTGAGATGCTGCGGGCAGAGGCCGTTCTCCAGCTCCTTTTCCGTATAGAAACGTTCGCAACCGTAGCAGTAATGGCCGCCGAACTCCCCGAAATAAATGTCCCCGGCATCATAGACCTGCTGCAGGAAGCGCTGTACGCGGGCCTTGTGGTCGGCATCCGTGGTCCGCACGAAACGGTCATTGGCGATGCCGAGCTGCGGCCAGAGCGAGCGGAACTGCGCGCTGATGCCGTCCACGAATTCCTGCGGGCTCTTGCCCTGCTTTTCGGCGGACTGCACGATCTTGTCCCCGTGCTCGTCCGTGCCGGTCAGGAAAAGGGTGTCCTCTCCTTTCAGGCGATGGAAGCGGGCGAGGCAGTCCGCTACGATGGTGGTATAGGCGTGGCCGAGGTGCGGCTGCGCATTGACGTAGTAAATGGGCGTGGTGATGAAAAAATGGGACACCGGGTCGCTCCTTACGGTTGTTCGGTAGAAGGGCCGCCGTCATCTGTGCCGCGGGCGGCCGGTTTGCGGCGGCGCTTGCGACGGGCCTTGCCGCCTTCGCCCTGTCCCGCCGTCTGGCCCGTGCCGTTTTCCTGCCCCACGACATTGTCCGGCAGCGTGTCCAGATCGCCTTCCGCCTCCGGCAGCAGGTCATGGAAGCGGGACAGATCGTCGTCGATGGTGTCCGGCGTGGCGGAAACGATGAGCATACCGTCCGCGGCGGGAGAGGCCGACGGCTTGGCCTGCGTCTTGTTCTGCCCAGTCCCCTGCTGCTGCGGCGCTTCGGGACGATGCGGCTCAAGGGCCTGCCATTCTTCAAGCGTCAGTTCAAGTTCTTCGTTGTTCTCATTGAGGACGGACAGGGAGTTGCGGAACATGTTGGCCCGCAGGACCTTCATGCCGCCCTGCGTGGTCTGGTACTTCTTGCCCAGACGAGGACAATTGCGGTGGAAGCGGTCGTAGTTCTCCTGTTCGTAGGCAAGGCAGCACAGGAGGCGTCCGCAGATGCCGGAGATCTTGGCCGGATTGAGGAAAAGGTTCTGCTCCTTGGCCATGCGGATGGTCACCGGCGCGAACTTGCGCAGGTAGCGGCGGCAGCAGCAGACCATGCCGCAGTTGCCGACTGCGCCCACCATCTGCGTTTCGTGGCGTACGCCGATCTGGCGCAGTTCGATGCGGGCGCGGTACTCGCGCACCAGATCCTTTACCAGTTCCCTGAAGTCGATGCGTGCCGGAGCGGTAAAGTAAAAGATGAACTTGCTGCGGTCAAAATAGACTTCCACTTCCACAAGTTTCATGTCCAGACGGCGCTGCCGGATGCACTGACGGCAGAAGGCGGCGGCCTCCTGCGCCAGGACGGCGTTGCTGCGGGCGCGTTCCCTGTCCTCCGCCGTGGCCGGACGCAGGATGTCCTGAGAGGCGTCGGCATAGGGCGCGGGCAGGCTTTCATGCGGCCCGGAGACGACCTCGGCCAGAGCCTCGCCCTGCTCCGCGGCGATGATCACATAGTCGCCGGGGCGTAGCGAATCCGGGCCGGAATGGTAGCTCGTCTGACCGAGCGTACGGAATTTCAGGCCATAAAGGGGCATGGCGATACGGAACCTCGTGAAGAAATCATGACGACAAACAGTGCTTTTCCGACATATTCCGTGCGCTGTCAACACGGGACGCTCCTCCCTTGCCAAGCGCTTCCGCCTGACATAGGCTAAAGACACTTTTCTTTGACGAGGTATGCACTCATGATATCCCATAAGGATGCGCTGGCTTTGCTGGCGGAAAATGGTGTGGAAGGCGGGCTGTTGCAGCACAGTACGGCGTCGGCGGCGGTCATGGCCGCGCTGGCCCGCCACTTTGGCGAGGATGAACAGCTCTGGGCGCTTACGGGCCTGCTGCATGATGTGGATTATCCCGCCACCATGCACGAACCGCAGCGGCATGGGCTTGCGGCTGCCGAGCTGCTTGCGGACAGACTGCCGGAGGAAGCCCTTACGGCCATCCGGGCACATAACGGAGAAATGACGGGCGTCATGCCGCAAAGCCGGCTGGACTATGCCCTGCGCTGTGCGGAGACCGTCACCGGTCTGGTCGGCGCCGCGGCCCTCATGCGGCCCACAGGCTACGAGGGCATGGAAAGCAAGAGCATCAAGAAAAAGATGAAGGACAAGGCCTTTGCCGCCAGCGTCAACCGGGACAATATCCGGGAATGTGAAAAGATCGGTCTGGAGCTGGACGCCTTCCTCACGCTGGTCATCGCCGCCATGAAGGCGGAGCATGACGCCGCGCAGCCGGGCGCATAGGGCGTAACACTGCTCTCAATGGATAAGGGAGACCAGCCGTCCATCCCCCGCGTGTTTTGCGGGACGGGGGGTAGCCCCGCGTTCCTGTTTCTTTCCCTGACAAAAGCGCGCTGGGGTAAGGGATAGGGGGCTTGGGGGGAAGGGGAACCCCTCCAGCGCTGGAGGGGTTCCCCTTCCCCCCAACAAAGCAATGAACAAGGAGAGGAAAACATGTCGCAGCAGCACATGGACGACGCGTCACAGCCCATGCTGTCCGTCTGTCACAGGGAATATAACGGCATAGCGACCGACATCCGGCTGCTCGGCCCGGCCAAGCTGGATTCCCCCCTGCCCTTCCGGGCCTGGGCCGACGACCGGCGCATCCCCATCTATGTGGACAGAGAGCTCTGCGACGATTTCGACGACCCGGTCTGCCTCTGCTTCGAGGCGGCCGGGCCGCGGCGCAAGCTCTATTTCGATCCTCGTCGGGCCAAATGCGCCATCGTCACCTGCGGCGGGCTCTGTCCGGGGCTCAACGACGTTATCCGCTCCATCGTGCTGGAAGCCTATCACGCCTATGACGTGCCGTCCGTCCTCGGCATCCGTTACGGTCTGGAAGGCTTCATTTCCCGTTACGGCCATACGGTGGCCGAGCTGACGCCGCAGCGCGTGAGCGATATCCATCGTTTCGGGGGGACCATCCTGGGGACTTCGCGCGGGCCGCAGTCCCCAGAAGAGATCGTGGACATGCTGGAGCGCAACAATGTGAACATCCTGTTCGTCATCGGCGGCGACGGTTCCATGAAGGCGGCACAGGCCATCGCCACCGAAGTCTCCTCGCGCGGTCTCAAGCTTGCCGTCATCGGCATCCCCAAGACCATCGACAACGACATCAACTTCATTGCCCAGTCCTTCGGTTTCGAGACCGCCGTATCCAAGGCCACGGAAGCCATACAGTGCGCCCATACCGAGGCCTGCGGCGTGCATAACGGCGTCGGCCTGGTGAAGCTCATGGGGCGCGAGTCGGGCTTTATCGCGGCGCGTGCCGCACTGGCCCTCAAGGAAGTGAATTTCGTGCTCGTGCCGGAGGCCCCCTTCCGGCTGGAAGGCCAAGGCGGCCTGCTGCCCGCCTTGGAACAGCGGCTCGCGGCGCGGCATCATGCCGTCATCGTGGTGGCCGAGGGCGCCGGGCAGCATCTGCTGGATCAGCGCGGCGAAACGGACATATCGGGCAATCCTGTGCTGGGGGACATCGCCACCCTGCTGCAACAGGAGATCAGGCGTTATCTTGGGGAGCGCGGGGTGCCGCATACGCTCAAGTTCATTGACCCCAGCTACATCATCCGCTCCGTGCCCGCCACGCCCAATGACAAGGTGTACTGCGGTTTTCTGGGCCAGTATGCCGTCCATGCCGCCATGGCCGGTCGCACGGAGATGGTGGTGGGCCGCCTGCAGGACAAGTTCGTGCACCTGCCGCTGCCGCTGGTGACGGCCAAGCGTCGCAAGCTCAACATCGCTTCCGATCTCTGGAGGGCCGTGCTGGAGTCCACTGGTCAGGGGATGCTTGCCGGTATGCTGCCGTCGGAGCAGGCATAGGGCTTGACGACATGGATATTGCCGCCGCCCTGCGTTCCCGGCAGCGTATGCTCCAGATCAAGGCATCCGCCGGTTCAGGCAAGACCTATACCCTGACGCGTCTTTTTCTGAACCGGCTTGCCCAATGCGAGGCAAATGCCGCCGGATCGGGGGCCGCCTGCCTGATGCGTCATGACGGCCCCGCGCACTGGGGGGAGATCCTCGCCATCACCTTCACCAATGCCGCAGCCACGGAAATGCGCGATCGCGTCATCAGGGAACTGAAAAACGTGGCTCTGGGCAATACGGCACAGGACATCCCGCTGCAGCCGCACGCGGCCGTCCGCTGGCTGGACGTCATCCTGCGCGATCTTTCTTCGCTCAACATCCGCACCATCGACAGCCTGTTGCATCGTATCGTGCGGGCCGCGGCGCTGGATCTCGGCCTGCCGCCGGACTTCCAGCCCGTCTTTGCCAGCGGCGAAGCCATGCAGCCCCGTCTGGACAGGCTCATAGACGAGGCCTGGCACGGGGACGCGGACAAGCTGGCCATGCTGCGCGATGCGTACGCCGGGCTGATCTTTCAGGCGGACAGGAAGGGTTTTGTGGCGGGCGCGCACCTTGTGGAGGAACTGCGTTCCCTCTGGGACGGCTTTCTGGACGGGAGTTTTTCCCGTCTCAGTCCGCCGTCGGCCATCGACGCGGAGGAAGAACGCATCTGGACGGCCTGTCGTACGGCGGCCGAAGTCTTCCTTGAGGAAGGCCGGGGCAGCGGCATCAAGCTCAAGCTCTATGCGAAGCAGGCTTGCGAAAAGGTCGCTGCCGGGGACGCGGGCTTTATGACGAGCTCCTACTTCACCGAGCCGGACAAGGAGATCCTCAATAAAGGCAGTGCCTGCCCCGATTCGCTGACAGCGGCCTGGAAAAGGTTGTGGCAGACAGCCAATGAGGCGATCCGCGATCTTGCCATCCTGGCAGAAGCGCGCAAATCCGCTCAAACCGTACGTCTTGCCCAGATGCTGTGCGAGGATTTCGCCGCCGACAGCCGCCGGGACGGCAATATCCCGGCGGTACTCATCCCGATCAAGGCCAGAGAGGCGCTGTCCGGGGAGTTCGGCGTGCCGGAAGCCCTCTGCCGTCTGGGCAGCCGCCTGCGACATTTCATGCTCGACGAATTTCAGGATACCAGCCGCCAGCAATGGCAGGCCATGCATCCGCTGGTGGGGGAAGCGCTTTCCCAGGGCGGGACGCTGACCTGGGTGGGGGACGTCAAGCAGGCTATTTACGGCTGGCGCGGCGGTGATACCCGCCTTTTTGATGAATTGGCGCAAGATGTGGAACTGCTGGACATGGCCGAGGGCTGTCGTCAGGAATCCCTGCCCTGCAACCGGCGCAGCCGTCAGGTCATCGTGGAACACAACAATCGCCTGTTCTCCCGTCTGACCGATCATGAGACGGCACGGGAGGTGCTGACGGCCATCCTGGGCAAGAGCGTTCCCGCCGAGCTGCTGGAAGAAGGCGTTGCCGCCGTGACGGGCGCGTATGCCGATGCCGTGCAGCGTCTGCCGGAGCCGGTCGCTCCCGGCGGCTTTGTGCGGGTGTACGACGTGGCGGATGCCGGGGAGATCCTCCATGCCGCCGAAGGGCGGCAGGCGGTAGGGGAAAGCCTGCTGCATCTCGTGCGGGAGACGGGATCGCGCCGTCGCTGGTCGGATGTGCTCGTGCTGGTGACCACCAACGAGCTGGCCCACGATTATGCCGAACTGCTCATGGAGGACGGCATCCCCGTCATCACGGAGAACAGCCTTTTGCTGGCGGAACATCCGCTCATCTTGCAACTGGTGGCCTTCCTGCGTTTTCTGGACCGGCCCGAAGATGATGTGGCCTTATGGACTGTGCTGCACGGTGCGCTGCTGGCCGGACACCCCGCATTCCGCCTTGACCCGCAGGCGCTGCATGACTGGAGAGCCGCCCATGCCCGCAGGCAGCGTCCGCTCTGGCAGGCTTTCCGGGAGTTTCGCCCGGACATCTGGGAATATTTTCTGGCGCCCTTCCTCGGACGAGCCGGTCTCATGACGCCCTACGACACTCTGATGGAATGGTGCGAACGCCTCCAGGCTCGCGAACGGTTTCCCGACGCGGCGGTCTTTTTGCGCTGCTTCATGGAAGTGCTCTCCTCCGCCGAGGAAAACGGTCTGGCTTCTCCGGCGGCCTTCCTGTACCACTGGGATCGAAAGGGGCAGGAAGAGAAAGTGCCCGCACCGGAAAATCTGGATGCCGTGCGCGTCATGACCATACACAAGTCCAAGGGCCTGCAGGCCCCGGTGGTCATCCTGCCCGGTACCGGCATGTCGCTCCAGGTGGACAAGATGCTGCCCATGAACGTGGGCGATGTGCGCGTCGTCTGTCGAGCACGAGCCAAAATGGGCGAACCCTATTACAATGAATATGTGCGTCAGGGCGTGGAGCGTCTCAATCAGCTCTATGTGGCCTTTACCCGCGCCTGCGAGGAGTTGCACATCATCCGCACGCCGCTCGCGCCGTCATCGCGCGGCAGCGTCACGGCGGGCTTGGACCGTCTCTGGGAGCTGGCCGGGTTCGATGTCCCCTATGCGGAAGGACGTCTCCCGGCCCCGGCACCGGCGGCGGAGACGTCCGGCATCGACGAAGAGGCGGGATCATCCGAGGAGGCCGTAGCGCCATACGAGACGGCAGCCTCGCCGCTTTCCGACAGCGACGAACTGCCGTGGCGGCCCATGCAGTGGCTGCCCGCGCTCAAGATCTTCCGCAATCCGCTGGGGACTTCCTTCCGTCCCCAGGACCGGGGAGAGTTCCTGCACCACTGCCTTGAGCATCTTGCCGCCGCAGCAGGCGACAGCGCCGAAAGTCTGGCGGCAGCGGCATGGCGGCGCGGGAGGGAAACCTTTCCACGGGCCGTACCGGAGGATGAGGATTTGCGTCAGGGCGTCCTGTCCGCTCTCGGCTGGGTGGCGGGACAGCCTCTGCTCATGGACTGGCTGGGTCGAGGACACGCGGAACAGGGGCTGCTCGTGCCCGGACGCGACGGTCTGCGGGCCGGACGTGCGGATCTGGTCGTTCCGGGCAGACGGCGGTATCTGGTGCTGGAGTTCAAGAGCGGCAGGCCGGAGGCGGGACATGCGGCGCAGCTGCGTGGCTATCTGGGCTGTCTGCCGCAGGGACTGCCGGCAACGGGACTGCTCGTCTATCTGGATGAGCGACGCTTCCGGCGGGTGGAACTGTCGGACGCCACGGAACTGCTGGCGGATCTGCTGCAGGTCTTTCCCTGCTGCCATGAGGTGTAGACATGTCCGGGACGCCCTTTTCTCTTTTTGACTGGCATAAGCCCTTCCTTCCAGCCCTCAAGGAATTCATCGCCCGCCGTACGGACGGCTGTCCCGGACGGGCCCTGCTGGTGGTGCCGCATAACCGGCCGTGGCGTTATCTGCAGCACCTCTATGCCCTGGACGGCAGACCGGTCTTGCTGCCCAAGGTGCTGACTTTCACCGAATTGCTGGGCCGCTGGCGGGAACAGACAGGCGAACCTCCCTCGCACACGGCCAACAGTCTGGATCAGGTGGCGCTGCTGCGCGAGTGCGTCACGGGCCTTTCCCGTACGGACAGCGGCCTTGCCGAGCGTTTCTCCCGCATGGAGATGGAGGAGTTCCTGCCCTGGGGCATACGGCTGGCCGGTTTGCTGGACGAGCTTTTCGGGTACGGCGTGACTGCCGCCGACATTGCCCACATGGAAGGGGAAGTGGCGCCGCCCGCGGCCGCTCTGCTTGCCGCACTGGGGCGCATCCAGGAGGCATATGCCCACCTGTTGCGCGAACGAGGTTGGACGACGCCGGGCTTTGATGCCTGCGAGGTGGCCCGTCTCAGCGGACAGGTGCCGGAGAGCCTGCGGGCCCGTCCCGACCGGCCTGTGCTGCTGGCGGGCTTCGCCCTGCTGACGCCCACCGAGGACACGCTGCTCCGCCGTCTCTGGGAAACCGGCGCGGACATCTGTCTGCATACCGATACGGCGCTGGCTCTGGGGGGTAGCCCGCATTGGGCCTGCGAGGAGCATTCCCGCTGGCTGCGGCGCTGGCAGGCGCGGGCTGCGCTTGTGGAGGCGGCGGACACGACGGAGGGTCCCGATCCGGAATTCCACTTTTTTGCCGGCTATGATGCGCATTCCCAGCTGGCGGCCCTGCGTGAATCCCTGCTGGCGGAGATGCCGCCCGTCGAAGAAGAGGCCGCCCGTCTGGACGACCCGGACGGCGAGGATGCCGGGGCCATCCACTGGGTCGCGGACCAGAAGCCTGCCGGGCCGTCCACGGCCGTGGTGCTGACGCACAACGGGCTGCTTTTGCCGGTGCTGCATCATCTGCCGCGCAAGGACGTCAACGTCTCCATGGGATATCCGCTGGAGAGGTCGCCGCTCTTCCGCCTGCTGGAAAGTCTTTTCCGTACGCAGGAGGAATGCAGCGCGGACGGCCGGTACTACTGGCGGAGCCTGCTGGAATGCCTGCGTCATCCCTATCTGGCCATGTTGCAGCAGGATGATGCGGCGGAGCTTCCTGATGTGGCGGGAACGGAACGCGCCTCTCTGCGGGAGCCGCTGGCCCTGCTGGCTGAAACCATCCGTCAGGGGAGTCGGAGCCTTACGCTGGAAGAAGCCCTGTCTCCTGTGGAAGCCAGACTTGCGCCGCAGGAGGTACGCGCTCTGCGCGAACTGACGCATATCCTTTTTGCGGCCTTTGCCGCCGTGCGCACCTGTGAGGGACTGGCCGACGCGCTGGAGGCTCTGTGCACCTGCCTGCAGGAGCGCGGCAGGCACATATGGCCGCATTATCCGCTGGATGCCGAGGCCATGTACCGCCTGCGGGAACACTGTCTGCCCGTGTTGCGGCACAATGCCCTGAGCCGGGAGCCGTTCACGGCGCGGCAGCTTTTCCAGTTTGCCCGGCAGATCATGCAGCAGGAGCGCATCCCCTTCGAGGCGGTCCCCCTGACCGGCCTGCAGGTGCTGGGTATGCTGGAGACCCGCCTGCTGCACTTTGATCATCTGCATATCCTGGACGCCACGGATGAAAGTTTGCCCGGCAGCGCGGCGCAGGATCCCCTGCTGCCGGACAGCCTGCGGCTGGAGCTGGGGCTGCCCGATGCGCGGCGGCGCGAACGGGCGGCGGCACATACCCTGTTCCGCCTGTGCGCCGGAGCCCGCAAGGTCTTCTTTTACTGGCAGGAGGGCATTTCCCGTTCGGCGCTCTTTGATGCCCGCAAAAGCCGCAGTCGCTTTGTGGAACAGCTCATCTGGCGAGAAGAGCGGCGGCGCGGCCGTCTGCTCGTGCCCGGTGAGGATCCCTTGCGTACGCCCTCCTGTGCGGCGCGTCCCTCCACAGCGCTGCCGCAGGAGATCGCCCACTCCCCTGCCCTGCGGGAGTCCATGCGACGTTTTTTGGACGGTCGTCTTTCGCCCACGGCGCTGGATGTCTACCTCGGCTGTCCCAAGCGCTTCGTCTGGCATTATCTCTGCCGCCTGCATGAGGCCGAGGAAGTCAACGAGGGGGATGATCATGCATTGGTCGGCAAGGTCATCCATCGCGTGCTCGAGCAGTTGTACAGGCCGTATATCGGGAAAGACGTGAGCGCAGCGCATTTCCGGGAGGCGGATCTGGATGGGCTGCTGGCGCAGGCCCTTGCCGAACTGGGAGGAGAGAACGCCCTGCCGCCGGAGAGCCGCATCATGCTGGAGCTGTCCGCACCGTATCGTCTGCGGAAGTATCTGGATGAACAGCCGGAAACGACCATCGTCGGTCTGGAGGAGCCGCTGGAGACCCGGTTGCTTCTCTGGGAAGGACGCGAGTTTGCCTTCCGGGGGCAGGCGGACCGCATCGACCGTCGAGACAAGGCCCTGCATCTCGTTGATTACAAGACAGGGCGCGTCCACGGGGCAGATACGCAGATCTGGGATGACGAGGAGTTCTGGCGGGAGCTGGATGATTTTCGTCGTGCGGCGGAGGCGGGCACGGCGGATGCGGACGATGCCTTACCATTGCTGGCGGTGGTGCGTGAGCGCGTGCGCAGTCTGCAACTGCCCTGCTATGTGCCCCTGTTGGCCGCATTGCGGCCCAAGGAACGAGTGGAGAATGCCTGTCTGGTGGAGCTGTACGAAAAGGGGGGCGAATCCCCCTTGTTCAGCGGTCCGTGGGACAATGATGAAGATCATGCCGTGGCCCTGCAGCGCTGCCGCGAGCTGCTTGGTCTGGTGATCTGGCACATGGAGCATTGCCTGACCTTCAAGCCTGTGACGGGGCGTTGCGGTCACTGCCCCTATCGGGGAGCCTGCCGGGCCTGAAGGAGGCGGATCAGACCTTCCCTTGTCTGCCGGAGCGTGACCAGGGAAAGTTTTTTTGTAAGATATTGTATGGTTGTTTGAGGCTGGGATCCCGCAAAGGACTGTGTACGGGAAGGGCCGGGCAGTCGCGGGCGATGGGCAACGTCCTGCCGTTGCGGTGGCCTGCCCTTGTGTTTTCGCCTGTTTTTACCTAAAATCGGTCCGCTCTGGTCATGATGCCTCCCGTATGTGACGGGAGAAGGCATGACCTCTCCTTCCATGCGCCTGCGGAGGTTGTTTACCGTGCCTTTTCCCCCTTTGAAAATTGGCGAGCTCTGCGCCCGTCGTCCCATCGTGCAGGGCGGCATGGGCGTCGGCATTTCCCTTTCCGGTCTGGCGTCCGCCGTGGCCAATGAAGGCGGTATCGGCGTCATTGCCGGGGCCATGATCGGTATGCGTGAGCCGGATGTGGCCAAAAATCCCATTGAAGCCAATCTGCGTGCCCTGCGGCAGGAGTTGCAGCTCGCCCGGGAAAAAACGCAGGGCATCATCGGCGTCAACATCATGGTGGCGTTGACCACCTTTACCCAGATGGTGCGTACCGCCATCGAGAATCGGGCCGACGTCATCTTTTCCGGCGCTGGCCTGCCGCTGGATATGCCTCGCCAGTTGCGGGAACTCTGCGAGGAAAAGAAGCAGGAGTTCAAGACCAAGCTCGTGCCCATCGTCTCTTCCGCCCGCGCGGCGACGGTCATAGCCAAAAAGTGGCTGAGCCGCTTTGACTATGTGCCGGATGCCGTGGTGGTGGAAGGCCCCAGGGCGGGTGGGCATCTGGGGTTCAAGGCCGAGGAGCTGGATGATCCGGCCTTTGCTCTGGAGAAACTCATCCCTGAGGTGGTGGAGTCGGTCAAACCCTTTGAGGACAAGACCGGCAAGGCCATCCCGGTCATTGCGGCCGGCGGCATCTACAGCGGGGCCGACATCGACAAGTTCCTGCATCTTGGGGCTTCCGGCGTGCAGATGGGAACGCGCTTCGTGGCCACCCACGAGTGCGATGCCGATCAGCGTTTCAAGGACAGCTACCTTGCGGCAACGGACGCGGACGTGACCATCATCAAGAGTCCTGTGGGGATGCCGGGGCGGGCCCTGAACAATGCCTTTATTGAAGCGGCACGTGAAGGACGCAAAAAACCTTTCAAGTGCGTCTTTCATTGTGTGAGTACCTGCGAGCAGGAAAAGACCCCCTACTGCATCGCGTCCGCCCTCATCAATGCCATGAAGGGCAATCTGGAGCGGGGGTTTGCCTTCTGCGGAGCCAATGTTTCCCGCGTCAAGGAGATCATTTCCGTCAAGGAATTGATGGACTCGCTGCAACGTGAATACGAAGCCGTGCAGGCCTGAGGCTTCTTGCCCACGCACGGCGAAGGCGGCGGGACCTCCCCTGCCGTACTGTCGAAAAGAGAGGGCGGCAAAAAGTGTCGCCCTCTTTTTGCTTTATCCGTTCGCTGCCGCATCGCAGCGCGAAAAAGCGGGAGGGATCGGAGGATGGACGCAACGCACTTTTGCTGATGTCCTTTACGTTGGTTCGTCTGGGGCCTGCCAATACAAGTTTTACATCTATTTCAAATGGATAAAGACTACAGCAACGCAGTCCGTCTTCATCCAGGAACGCATGGGCCCGCGCCACGCCCCTCCATGCACGCCCGGGGACTCCCGGAGGTAAACTGTTCCAGAAGGAGCTGCCATGGAACGTCTTGAACTTTTGTCCGCCATGCTCATGGCATTGAGCCCCGTCATGATGCTCATGAGTTTGATCAGCCCCAGGGGGGCCATATTGTTCCGCCGCAAAACGCGCCTCAAGGGGGTGTTGCTCTGGCTAGGCGTGGGATTGGTGGGCTTGGCGCTGGCGCATATGGTCGTGCCGCAACCAAGTCAGCAGCCGGATGCGTCGGCCATACCGCAGGCAGCCCCCACCGCGTCCTCGCCGGTGGCCGTCCCCCAGCAACAGCAATGAACGGGAGGTTTTCGGATATGATGGTCTTTTTCTGCAAACGGGCGACAACGGCCGACGGACGTACCCGCTGGTCCGCCAGCGTTCCTACCCTGCTGGGGTTCACCACTGTCGGCTGGTTTTATTCCGAGGAGCTCGCGCATAGTTTTATCCATTTTCTGGAAAGTACGCCCCATGCTCGTGAAGAGGCGGAAAACGACGCCTGGCGTGAGTTCCAGTTTCGTCTGGATTTCCTCTGGTGCGAAAAGCTCCAGAAGGAGCGTGCCGTACTGGAAGGACACTGGCAGTCGGTACACGATGTCCTCTTGCGGTATTCGGCGGCCATTGCCGGACTTCTGCGTGAGACGGATGCGGCGGCTGCGGACAGGGATACCCGCATTGCCGAAGGTTTTCAGACCATCTGGGAGACGACCTTCTCAGCCATGCGCGCCCTTGAAGGGCTGGCACCGCTGGCCGATATGCTGGAGGCGCAAAGCCGCGTGCACGGTCAGATCAGAACGGAACTGGAACGCCAGGCCGGGCAGATGGCCGAAACGGGAACGCTGCCTCCCTTGCAATAGAGCGTTTTAACTCAAATTTTATAAATAATTTCAATAGATAAAACAAATACGCTGTACACATTCCCCTTGCTTTTGGGGACGGCGTTGCCTCGTATCCCCGACTCTTCCCCCCAAACAGGCAACGAATAATGTTAACAGGCTCCAGTAGAGCATTTTGCCTTTGAAAAAGGCAAAATGCGAGGCGGCGGCACAGCACCGCCCGGCCCAAACCAAGCGGAAAAACCGCATTTTTTCCGCGAAACGACAGGCCATATGGTTTGAAACGCGAAGTGTTTCAAATGACGGGGTGTGTACTTCTGGAGATACTTCAGGTCTTTTCTGCCGGAGAGCGGTACTTACGGCCGTCATCCGCAGCATTGGATAAACGTAGAGGAGCCCGGGAACTTTCCGGACTCCTCTCTTTTTTGGTGTTTTGGCGGCATCAGTCGTCCTGCTGCGTGTCCTGTGACGCGGCTGGGCGGGAATGCAACCAGTGGCCGAGCATTTCCGCCGCATCGATGGAGCGTGGTCCGGGTCGGGAAAAGATCTCTTCCTTTACTTCAAGGATGCGGCCTTCCCGCACGGCGCGCAGTCCACGGTAATGTGGCCGTTCAGCCACGGGTTGCGGCGTGGGATTCATGGGGCCGACCTGATAGACGTAGGCGTCCGGGTCAGCGGCGATGACAGCCTCTTCATTGAGGCGAACCAGCTTGCGGGGGGAGTCCACCACGTTGATGCCTCCCGCGGCATTGATAAGATCGTTGACGATGTTGCCCTTTCCGGCTGCCAGCAGATTGGGGGAACTGGCTTCGAAAAAGACGCGCACCGCGGGCTCCGTGGCATAGCTGTTGCGCAGGGCGGCCAGCCGTCGCCGCCACTGACCGACCAGATTGGTGGCTTCCACTTCACGCCCCACAAGCCGACCGAGGGTCAGGGTGACCGAATACAGGTCCTCAAGAGAATTGAGTTCAAAGGTCAGGACAGGGATACCCAGTTCACGCAGGTGTTCCGTTTGGCTCCCTGTTTCCCGGCGTCCCTTCATTTGCAGGATGACGTCCGGTTTCTGCGCTACGATGAGCTCGGCATTGGGCTGCATATGGGTGCCGATAGCCGGGAGATCGGCCAGTTCGGGCAGATGTTCGTCGGCAGCGGTACGAGCCACGATGACATCCCGCGCATCCAGCGCCAGCAGGATCTCATTGAAGGAGCCGTACAGGGAAATGACCCGGCGTGCGGGGATGGGCAAGCCTTTTCCGTCCTGAGTGCTGAGGGTGATGCTGCTTTTGATGGGGACCGTCGCGGCGGCATCAGCCGCACGGAGAGTCCCCGGCAGACAGCATGTGGCCGCCAGCAGTCCCAGACAAAGGACCGGGACCCGGCAGAGATTCGTGATCCGTGTGATGCGGGCCGTGCGGACAGGCTGGGAGCGCCTGCGGCAGGCCGTTGCGTGGATGGGCAAAAACGCAGAGGGAGAGATCGTAAAGGGCACCGAGATTTTCCTCCGTAAAAACCGTCTCCGGCGGTCCGTCAAAGAGCACGCGACCCTGTTTGAGTCCCACAAGACGGGTGGCATATTGGGCCGCCAGACTGCAGTCATGCACGGCCATGACGATGGCCATGCCGGTCCGGCGGCGCTGTTCCAGCAGATCAAAGAGTTCCACCACCCGCGCCCAGTCAAGGGCGGCCGCCAGTTCGTCCAGCAGCAGCAGGCGACTTTCCTGCGCCAGCGCACGAGCCAGCATCACCCGCTGCACCTCGCCGCCGGAGAGTTCGCCCATGCGGCGATGGGCCAGCTCCCGCGCTCCCGCGCTCTGCAGTGCCTGATCGGCCACGTCATAGTCATGGGCGGTATAGACGCCCCACCAGCCAAGATGCGCATAGCGCCCCAGCAACACCATGTCCCGGACGCTCTGGGACGGAAAGAATTCCGCACGCTGGGGGACGACGGCTATCCTTCGGGCCCGTTCGCGAGGCGGCAGGGAGGCAGGCTCCCTGCCCTGCAGGAGGACGCGTCCGGCAGAGGGAGCAAGCTGCCCGGCGAGTACGCGCAGCAATGTCGTCTTACCGCTGCCGTTGTGTCCGAGCAGGGCCACGCTTTCACCGGGAGTTACCGTCAGGCTGACGTCGTGCAGCACCTCCCGGCCGGGATAGCCTGCGTGGAGATGTTCGCAGCACAACATCAGCGCCTCCGCAGCATGATCCCGAAGAACGGGCCGCCCAGCAGGGAAGTAACGACGCCTACCGGCAGTTCCCGTCCCCCGTCAAGGATGCCGCGTGCCAGCACATCCGCCCACAGCAGGAGGATCCCACCACCGAAAAAAGCGCCGATCAGCAGGGGGGCGTGGCGCACGCCCAGCCGCAGGCGCAAGAGATGCGGCACCACAAGCCCCACAAAACCTATAACGCCTGTCACGGCAACGCAACCTGCCGTCATGCAGCTTGCCCCGGCCAGCAGCCAGAAGCGGGCCCTACCGACATGCAGACCCACCTGGGCGGCCTGTTCGTCGCCCAACGCCAGCACATCCAGTGCCCTCCAGTGCAGCGCCACGGCCAGCAGGCCCGGCAGCAGCGTCAGGAGCAGCAGCGGCAGGGCCTGCCAGCCGCGCCCCTGCAGACTGCCCATGATCCAGAAGACGATGCTGGTGACGGATTCTTCATTGAGAGCCTTGATGAGGGCCACCAACGCCCCCAGGAAGGCCGACATGGCGATGCCCGCCAGAATGACCGTCTCGCGGCGAAAGCCGCCGTCGCCCCTGCCCAGCCAGAGCGTGCCGGCCAGCGCCAGCAGTGCGCCCAGGAGAGCGCAGAGGGAAATGAGGCTCATGCCGTTGGCGCCCAGCCGGACGGTCAGGCCCAGCGAGCCGCCAAGGGCAATGGCGATGCTGGCGCCGCAGGCCGCCCCGGAGGAGATGCCGAGGGTGAAAGGGTCAGCCAGCGGATTGCGAAGGACGCCCTGCAAGGCGACGCCGGCCACGGCAAGCGTTCCGCCGCACAGCAGGGCCAGCACGGCCCGTGAAAGACGTATCTCACTGATGACGGATCGGGCTACGGCGTCCACGGTACTTTCACCGATTCCGGCCATCCCGGCAAAGACGGACCAGATCTCGGGAAGCGACAGCGAGACCGGCCCGCCGAGACAGGACAGCGGAACAGAGGCCAGCCAGAACAGGATGATGCCGGCAAGCAGACCGGCGGGGGACAGAAGACGGCGGTAAAGCATGTATGCGCTCGGCGGACGGACCCGACGGAGTCCGTCAGCCTTCATGTCTCCAGATGAAGCTTGCCTGTCGCCCGGAAGCCGGATGATGGCGATGGGAAAAACAGAGCTGTGGGTTGCTGGCCGTACAGATGTCCACGCCGTAGATATTGCCGGGGAGCAGACCGGCCTCCATCAGTTGATGGCGGGTCAGGCCCCAGAGGTCCATGGTACGGGTCCCGGGGTGGAACCACGGACGGAAGTCCTCTCCCCATTCGCTGTCGAAATGGATGAATTCCGCCCGCGCCGGTCCCAAACTTGGCCCGCGCACGGCCAGGATGTCCCGCGGGGAAAGTCGGTAACGTTCGCAGAAGCGGCGTACGGCCGACTGCGGGAAGCCGCAGCGGTTGCCCCGCCAGCCCACATGCAGAGCGGCTATGTGGCGTCCGTCAGCATGTGCCAGCAGGATGGGCTGACAGTCCGCCGTCTTGATGCACAGGGGCAGATCGGATCTGTCGGTCGCCATGCCGTCTCCTTCCGCTGCAGGTTGCGCGTCCACGGCTACGGGGGCGGGATCAAAAAGGAGTCCATCGCCGTGCACCTGCCGCAATTCCGCCCAGTGTTCGATATGCAGCCTTGCAGCCAGCCCACGCCGTGCGGTCAGTACGTTTTCCGGCGTATCGCCGTGCACGGTAAAGGAGATATTGCCGCCGGAAGCGGGGACATCCGGCACGGGATCCTGTCGCAGCTGGAAAGCGCATCCGACCTGCGGCAGGTCGGGAAAATGGAAGGCGATCACATTCACAGACATAGCCACTCCCTGTCCGTACAGATATGGGTCATGCGTTCATCCCACGGCTCCGCGGGCAATGTCTCCTGGAGCTGGCAGTGATAACACAGCCCCACAAAGGGGCAGGGACCGGAGTCGCCGCCCTGTGCGCGCACGCCGGAAAGGAAGCGGTCGTAGTAGCCGCCGCCGAAGCCCAGTCGCCTGCCCTGCCGGTCAAACCCCAGTCCCGGCACGATGAAGATATCCGGCCGGAAGGCCGCTCCCGCCTCTTCCGGCCCGAAGCCCGGCAGGCTGTCCAGCGGTTCCAGCAACTGGAAGGGGCCGGGACGTAGTTCCTCGCGTCCGCGTACCGCCACAAAGTCCATGAGCCCGTATTGCTGCCGAACGCGGGGCAGGTAGAGCGTCTTGCCCGCCTGCCAGGCGGCGTCCAGCAGGGGGGCCGTGTCCAGTTCGTCCGGCAGGGAGACGTAAAGGGCGATCGTCCGCGCCTGACGCCAGAGGGGAGACTCCAGCAGGTGCGCGTGCGCTCGCGCCGCAAGCTCTCTGCCCTGTGTGGCGGAGGCCTCCCGGCGGACCTGCCGCAGCCGGGCACGCAGGGCTTTTTTCTGTTCCGGTAAAGAAGTGGCGGACATAGTGCTTTCCTTGTGGCGTAAAATATGGCACACTCTTCGGCGTTGCAAGCCTAACAAAGGAAGTGTGACCATGCCAAGCCTCCCCAAGCAGGATTATCTCTGGATCGCCGTAGGCGATATACACGACGATGCGGCGTGCTTTGCCCGTATTCCCGAACTGGCGCAGGCCGACGGGATCATTGTGACCGGCGATCTGACCATTACCGGCGGCGCCAAGCAGGCCGAGCTCGTGATGGATGTCCTGTGGCGGCACTGCCCTGTGGTGTGGGCACAGATCGGGAACATGGACCGGCCCGAGGTGGATGCCTGGCTGAGCGAAAAGGGATGCAACCTGCATACCCGTGTACAGGAACTGACGCCGGAGATCGCCTTGTTCGGGGTCGGCGGATCGACCTTCACCCCCTTCGGGACGCCCAGCGAATTCCCGGAAGCCAGCTTTTCGGAATGGCTCAATGCCTGCTGGCAGCGGGCGCGCGTGTATCCGCACACCATCCTTGTTTCCCATAATCCGCCCAAGGATACGGCCTGTGACGTCATCCCCGGTGACGTGCATGTGGGGTCCACGGCGGTACGCGAATTTCTGGAAGAGGCCCAGCCGGAGCTTTGTCTCTGTGGGCATATCCATGAGGCGCGGGCCATTGACCGCGTGGGCCGTACGCTGGTTGTCAACCCCGGCGCGCTGGCTCAGGGCGGTTATGTGGTCGTGCGCAGTAATGACGGCCAGCTTTCCGCCGAACTTTGCCGCCTCGATCCGCAGGAAGGCTAAGCGGCTGCGGGCGCGGCTCAGGCCATTTCGCCGTTTTTGCGGACGCTGCGGCAGTCGGTCGGTATCGTGTGCCGGCTTGGATATGATGACGATATCTTTCGGGGCGCAGGGCCGTATGCCCTGCTCCCCGCTTCCTGCCGGGATTATTTCCGCGCAGGCGTGATTTTTTGACAGACAGCCCTCTCGACGCAGGCGCGGGCCCCTGCCGGTTCTTTCCGGCAGAAAGGGGTTTTCGCAGCCGCGGTCAGCCCTTGCGGCGTGTCCGCTTCCTCGCGGAGCAGCTGTTCCGCTCGTGCGATGGCTGTAAACTTTTTTGGCTGCGGATAGCAGCCCCATAAGGAATGGTATGACATCCCATCAGGAAAAGCCTGAAGGAAGCGAGACGCTCGCTGCCGATACATCTCCCTCCCCTGTCCCCGCCGATGCCTCGGCTGCCGACACCCCGGAATCCTCAAAATCTTCTTCACGCCGTACAGCGGCACGCAGTCCTCGTCGATCTGGCGACACTGTTGCCGATGCGTCCGCGTCCCCGCGCAAGCGCCGCAGCCGTCGTACTGCGGATGATGCGGCAGCGGAGACGGCTCCCGGTGGGGAAGCGGAGACCGCCGCATCTTCTTCTGATTCTCTGCCCGACGCTCCGTCAAAGACGCCTTCGGCGCGAAAGAGCCGCAAGGGCCGCTCTGCCGCCGTTGCCGGAGATGGCGGCGCCGAGTCCGATCCTTCCGTTGAAGCTGTAGCCCCAGCTGAGGCGGGAGGCGCGGAAGGGGATGCTTCTCCCGCACCCAGGGCACGCGCCGTCAAAGGACGCACGTCCCGAAAGCGGACACAGCCTGCGGCTCCCTCCCCTGCTGAAGGATCTGTGCAGGAAGAGATAGCTGCCCCCACGTCAGCTACAGAAGAAAAGGAGACCGGCTCCGCTGGAGAAAGCGCGGCCGCTCCCCGACGCACGGCACGCAGCAGAAAAAAAGCCGTCACGGTAGCGGACGGCCAGACTGCTGGACCGGACGGGCAGCACGCAGCTGATACGCCAGCTCCTGACGGTGAGGCTCCAGCGGGAGCGGAAGGTGGCGCCTCGTCTGTGCCCGGCAAAACGCCTGCTCGCGGCAAAAAGCGCGGCAGCGCCACAGCAACGGCGGCGCAGGAATCTGTACCGGAGGCGGTGTTTGCCCTTGAGCAACAGGATATCCTCCCGCCCGCCCTGCAGGAAAAGAGCCGTGTCCCCGCTTTGAGGAAGGAAGCTTTGCCGGTCCCCGTATCCGCAGCGTCGGAAACGGAAGCGGCGGAAGACGCCGGGGACGCAGCCTCCTCTTCCGTCCCCGGGGAAGAGGAAGGCGTCCGCCGCAAGAGCCGTCGCGGACGGCGGGGCGGTCGTGGACGCAACCGCAAGAACCGTCAGGGCGGTGAAGCTGCGGAAACACCCTCGTTGAGCGAGATATTTGCCGGTGACGATACGGCGGAAGATGTCTCTTCCTCTACTACCACCGATGAAGCGGAAGAAGTCGCTGAGGGGGGAGAGAGCGCCGAGCCGGTCAAGAAGGGCGGCGTGCGAGCGGCGGCGGTCAAGGCCAAGGCGGCTTCCTCCACGGGGCGTCAGCGCATGTTCATCAGCATCTTGCCTGGTGAACAGGTGGAGGTCGCCCTTACTGAGGAAGGCGTGCTGCTGGAATATTACCTTGACATGCTGCATCAGAAAAAGCTCAAGGGAAATATCTATAAGGGCGTCATCCACAATATCGACACCAACCTGCAGGCGGCCTTCGTCAGCTATGGCGCGGGCAAGAACGGCTTTTTGCAGATCGATGAGGTGCATCCGGAATATTGGCTGACCCACCATGAGCCCGCCAAGGGAAAGAAGTATCCGCCCATCCAGAAGGTGCTCAAGGCCGGGCAGGAAGTGCTCGTGCAGGTCGTCAAGGAGCCTAATGGCAGTAAGGGGGCCTTCCTGACCACCTGGCTGTCGCTGGCCGGACGCTTCCTCGTGCTGACGCCCGGTCAGGAACAGATCGGCGTTTCGCGAAAGGTGGACAACGACGAGGAGCGGGCCCGCCTGCGCGAGATGATGAACGGCATCGATCCCGGCGAGGGATTAGGCGTCATCGTCCGTACGGTGAGCGCGGGGGTCACCAAGACGATCCTCCGGAGCGACCTCCAGTATCTCAAGCGCGTCTGGAAGGATATCCGCAAGAAGGCCACGGAAGTGACGGCTCCGGCCCTCATCCATGAGGAACCGGGCTTGCCCGAACGGGCCGTGCGGGATTACCTGACCGACGATGTGTGCGAGATATGGGTGGATAACGAGGCGCTTGCCGAAAGCATCCGCGATACGGTGAGCCAGCTTTTCCCGCGCAAGAAGGATCTGGTGCGTCTGCATTCGGACACGCGGCATACCCTGTGGGAGCGCTTCAACCTGCGCCGTCAGCTTGACCAGATCTATTCCCGCGAGGTGACCTTGCCCTCCGGCGGGCGGCTGGTCTTTGACCAGACGGAAGCTCTCATGGCCGTGGACATCAACTCCGGCAAGATCTCCGGCAAGGTCAACTTCGAGTCCATGGCCTTCAAGACCAATGTGGAAGCGGCGGAAACCATCGCCCGCCAGCTCAAGCTGCGCGATGTCGGCGGGCAGGTGGTCATCGACTTCATCGAGATGCGCGACCGCAAGCATATCCTGGAAGTGGAAAAGACCCTGCGCACGGCCATGAAGAATGACCGCGCCCGGCACGATGTTGGCCGTATGAGCTCTTTCGGCTTGCTCGAACTGGTGCGACAGCGCATGGGCTCCTCGGCGTTGGCCATCAGCATGGAACCCTGCCCGCATTGTAACGGTACCGGCCAGCGGCGCAACCGTGAATGGCAGGCCTTGCAGGCCCTGCGCGAGCTGCGCAGCCTGCTGCGTTCCTGCCAGGAGGAGCGGCTGCGTTTTGAGACCACTGCCGAAGTGGGCATGTATCTGCTCAACCACAAGCGGGACACTCTGCGCGATATGGAAAACAGCTTCGGCAAGAGCATCGAGATATGTCTGCGTCCGTAACGCCGGCTGTCGCCAATAGTCTGCTCCTGCATGTCTGCTGCGGGCCCTGCTCCATCATGCCGGTGCAGCGCCTGCAGGAGGCGGGCTATGCGGTGACGGCTTGGTTCATGAATCCCAATACCCAGCCGTTGAGCGAGTATTTCCGGCGACGTGAGGCCGCCGGGGAATGTGCCGAGCGGCTGGGCATCCCCATCCTGTACGAAGATGCTCCGTGGGATATCGTGGCGTGGCTGCGGCAGGTGGCCGGGCGCGACCTGCCGCCGGAACGCTGTCACTGGTGTTGCACCAGCCGGATGGAGGCGACGTATGCCGCTGCCCGCGCGTTGGGCTATGCCTATTTTTCCAGCAGCCTGCTCTATTCCCGCTATCAGCCGCATGATGCCATCGCCGCGGCGGGCTTTCGCCTGAGCGGGCTGGATGTCCCGGCTGTCCTGCCGGAGGCACTCCCCGCCCCTGCGGCGGAGGCGGAAACGGTATCGGCGGCAGGGCCGCGCTTCGTCTATCAGGATTTCCGCACGGACTGGCAGGCCGGTATCGACGTTTCCAAATCTTGGGGAGTTTACCGGCAGCCGTACTGCGGCTGCGTCTACAGTGAGGCGGAACGCTACCACAAGAAATGGCAGCGGCTGGTGGCGTCAGGCGGACAGATCTGAGAAAAAGAAAATTTTTTTCTTGACCGCAGGAGGAAAGGCGCGTACAAGCATCTTTGTCAGTTCGACATTCCCCGATAGCTCAATCGGCAGAGCGGGTGACTGTTAATCACTAGGTTGGCGGTTCAAGTCCGTCTCGGGGAGCCACGGAAGCAAAGCCTCTGTACTGAAAAGTGCAGAGGCTTTTTCCTTTATGTTTTTTGGAGGTCTAGAGCCTTTTCAGTTTGACAAACCATACGGCCTGGCGTTTCGCGGGAAAAGCGCGGTTTTTCCGCCTGGTTTTGGCCGGGTCCGCTGTGCCCCCCGCCGCCTCGCATTTTGAAATAGGCGCGTAACACAAGGCCAGCCCTCTGCGGGCTGTACTGCTTTGTGCAAGCGAACTTTTGAGGTCGCATCATCCCATCTTTTCGCGAAGCTGCCTTTTTGTAGGACGCTGGTACCGGAAAAGTGTCGCCGTGACATAGAGGGGCAGATTTGTCCGTTTTTTTCTAATCCGTTCCTGCGCCTTGCCCCACGAAAACGATGCCGTTTCCACGGGCAAAACGCTCATCTATCCTGCCTGCGTCAAAGAAAAAATATGTTTTTTCTTGACAGATGGGGCGGTATCACATAAAAGAGTCTTCGTCAGTTCGACATTCCCCGATAGCTCAATCGGCAGAGCGGGTGACTGTTAATCACTAGGTTGGCGGTTCAAGTCCGTCTCGGGGAGCCACGGAAGCAAAGCCTCTGTACTGAAAAGTGCAGAGGCTTTTTCCTTTTGGATATGCCGACACACGGCAACAATATGGATTTAGGTCGTGACAACACAAAAAATAAGACAATAAACTGTACACACTCCGTTTGTTTTGGGGGCGGGGTCGCCTCGTGTCCCGGACTCTTCCTCGGTAAAAGCGTGCTGAGGAAGGGATGGGGGACCTCCCTCCTGTTAACAGGCCTAAGCGAAGTGAGAAAAGGCGTTCTCGACGTTCTTTTTCCAAGCCTCCCATCCTTTCGCAGTGCGTTTTTATCAGAGAAAAGACGATGCTTGAGACAAGCGCTCAGCCAAAGCAAGCGTGGCGCGTATGATAAATTCATCTTATCTATTGAAATGGTTGTAAAATTTATGTCGGTACGCTCTGGCTCAATGTGACATTTTGGTGACAAGCCTCCTCTTCCGTCTGCCCTGCCTTGACAGGACATGCCGTCAGTCTAATATGATATCCCATACTGTCATCCCCCAATTTTTCAGAGGTAAACAAATATGTCACTTTTTGATATCATCAAAGGCAAGGACTGGGGCGCGACCCTCGGTTCTCTGGCGGACAAGGCCAAGAGCGGCGCAAGCGATCTGACTAAAAATGCGCCCGGCGGCATGGGTGGCCTGCTGGGTGCTGGTGCTCTTGGTGCCCTTTTGGGCTCCGTGCTTTCCAAAGATATGCTCCAGAACGCGGCGCTCGTGGGCGCTGGCGCTGTGGCGTGGAACTTCTACAAGAAATGGTCGGAAAAGAAGGATCAGGGGACAGCGACGCAACAGGCGGCCGCCAGTTTCGGGATGGCGCAGCCCGCCGCTGCTCCGGCGGGTCCCGTGGCGGGGGCCAATGACCCCACGGCCATGCTGCTCTTGCGGGCCATGATCTTTGCCGCTCGCGCCGACGGGCATATCGATGCCACCGAGCAGGAGCGCATTTCCAAGATGGTCGCCCAAATGTTCCCCGGACAGGACGCCGGGCCGCTGATCAACGCCCTGCTGAACGAACCCATCAATCCGGCAGTGCTGGCGGCGCAGGTCTGTTCCGTCGAACAGGGAGAAGATCTCTACCGTCTCTCCTGCCTCATCGTGGATATCGACCACTTCATGGAGCGCAGCTACCTTGACGGCCTTGCCCAGGCACTGCATATCCTGCCACAGCGGAAGGATGCTCTGGAGCTGGAAGCCGTCCAAGCCAAACAGCAACTTGCCGTCACCGCCTGATCATCCTTGGCAAGGACGGACAAGCCATTTGAAAAGCCGGAGTTCTCTCCGGCTTTTCGTTTTTCTGCGTCGCAGCAAGCAGGGATCATGCGGACGTTGTTTTCTTTTCGGAACCGACCGTCGGGGGATCCTCCGCCGTGCCCGACTTTCTGGCGCTTGCCGCCGCTTCCTGTTGCTGTTGCATCTGTTCGCAGCGGCTGCACGTTTCTCCCTTGCGCAATTGGGCAAGGATGCCGCAGTCGGCCGCCCGGCCTCCTGTGCAGGCATGGAGCAGCGAGGCAAGATGCTCGCGTAAATGTGTCAGCGCGGCGATCTGCGTATCCACATTGACCAGATGACGCTGCACCAGAGCTGTGATCCAGTCGCAGCTTTGTCGGGGTTGATCCTGAAAGGAGAGGAGCTCGCGTATCTCGTGGAGAGCCATGCCATGCAGACGGCACTGGCGGATGAAGCGCAGGCGTTCGACATCCGTTTCATCATAAAGACGGTAATTGCCTGCCGTGCGTTCGGGCGAACGAAGCAGACCCTCCTTTTCGTAATAACGGATAGTGACGACACGACAACCGACATGACGGGCCAGCTCGCCGATTTTGTACGCCATTTTTTCCTCCATGCTGCTGCGGCTTTCCCCTCTCCCGTCCTTTGTTATTGCGCTTCCATAAAAAAGAGAAAAAGGGCTTGACCCTCTACCTGCTCGAGGGAGTAGGCTTGTCATATCTCCTGTCGTTCACGTGCTGCTTTCCGCGTATGGCCATCGGATGAGCGGCGGGGGTCCCCCCTGTCGGAAAGTATGCCATGCAACAGGGGGAGATGTCATCAACCCCAGTCCGCCGGAGACGGTGGGCTGTATTCTCTGGAGTCCGCTATGGCTGAAATCCTTTCTTCCTGCTCCTGCTGTCGGGATACCGCGGCAGACACGCTTTCCGCGAAGGCAATCCCGGTTGAATCCCGGCCTGCCGGGGGACATGCGCACCCTCATGCCCATGAACATTGTTGTTGCGGCCACAGTTTACCGGAAGAGCCTGATATGGAGACTGTGGCAAGCATGATCTCGGACACCTGCGTCCTGTACCGCATCCTGAACATGGATTGTCCCACGGAAGAGGCGCTGATCAGGAAAAAGCTCTCTTCCCTGTCGGGGATCACGGGGCTGGAGTTCAACCTGATGCAGCGGGTGCTGACGGTGCATCATGAGCTGCCGTCCACTGAGGGGATTGAACAGGCTCTGCGGGACATCGACATGGAGCCGCAGCGTCTTGAAGCAGGCGCGACGGCGCGAGGGAGGGACGCTCTGCCTGCCGCGTCCATCCCCTGGAAGCGTCTTTTGCTGGCCGGGGGGCTGGCGGCTCTCTCCGAAGCCGCTGAACTGTTCGAGATGTGGCGCGCACAGGCTGCGGTCACGATAACGCCCCTGTGGCCGGGGGGCTGGAGCCTGCCGGAGGTGGTCGCCCTGCTGTGCGCGCTGGCGGCCATTGCCGTATCCGGTCTGACTACCTACCGCAAGGGCTGGTTGTCCGTGCGTAACGGGAATCTGAACATCAATGCGCTCATGTCTGTTGCCGTGACCGGGGCTGTCTGCATCGGACATTTCCCCGAAGCGGCCATGGTCATGGTGCTTTTCAATCTTTCCGAAGCGCTGGAAGCCCAGGCGCTGGAGCGGGCGCGCAACGCCATAGGAGAACTGCTGGCCCTTGCGCCGGAAACCGCCCTCGTGCAACAGGCGGACGGCACATGGCAAAGGATGGAGGCGCGCGACATAGCGCCGCACAGCCGCGTGCGTGTGGCTCCCGGGGAAAAGATCGCTCTTGACGGACAGATCGTCGAAGGGCATTCCGCCATCAACCAGGCTCCCATTACCGGCGAAAGTCTGCCGGTGGAAAAGACGGCGGGCGATCCGGTCTATGCCGGGACCATCAATACGTCCGGCTCCTTCATCATGGAAAGTACGGCCCCGGCCTCGGCATCCACGCTGGCGCGTATCATCGAGGCTGTGGAAAAAGCGCAAGCCACGCGCGCTCCCCTGCAACGACTGGTGGACAGCTTTGCCCGTTACTATACGCCCGCCATTTTTCTGCTGGCTGTGTTGACGGCTTGTCTGCCGCCCCTTTTGGGGCTATCCGGCTGGGCGGATGCCGTATATATGGCGCTGGTGCTGCTCGTCATCGGCTGCCCGTGTGCGTTGGTCATTTCCACGCCGGTCAGCATCGTCAGCGGACTTGCGGCGGCGAGTCGCCACGGCATACTGATCAAGGGCGGCGTCTTTCTGGAAAAGGGACGCCAGCTGCGTCAGCTGGCGTTGGACAAGACAGGGACGCTGACCCACGGCAGGCCGCAACAGACGGACTTCCTTACCTGCGGTCCCCTTGGCGAGGAAGAATGCCGGATGTTGGCCGCCAGTCTGGCCGTGCGCTCGGATCATCCCGTCTCACGGGCCATCGTCACGGCCTCGGCCCTGCCGCAATCCGCCCTTGCCGAAGTGGAAGATGTCGCCGCCGTGCCGGGACGGGGCATACGCGGGCGTATCGGCGGCCGTGGCCTTGCGCTGGGCAACAGGCGCATGTTGGCGGAAAAGAAGCTGCTCTCCCCTGCTTTGGAAGAACGGATAACGGCGCTGGAAAAGGCGGGAAAGAGCGTGGTGGCCCTGCACGCTGACGATGAGGTGCTGGCTCTCTTTGCCGTGGCGGATACGCTCCGTCCCGGCAGCGTCGAGGCCGTGCGGGAACTGCGTGACCTGGGCGTCACTACCGTCATGCTGACCGGGGACAATCCGCACACAGCGGAAGCCATCGGCCGCGCGGCGGGGGTGGATGCCGTCCATGCCCAGCTGCTGCCGGACGACAAGGAGCGGATCGTGCGGGAGCTGGGCCGCAAGAGCCCTGTGGGTATGGCGGGTGACGGCATCAACGACGCGCCCGCGCTGGCCTGTGCCCATATCGGTTTCGGCATGGCGGCCGGGGGGACGGACACGGCCATCGAGACGGCGGACGTTGCCCTCATGGACGACGATCTGCGCAAGATCCCCCGTTTCATCCGACTTTCCCGCGCCGTCTATCATATCATCGTGCAGAATATCGTGCTGGCCGTAGGCGTCAAGGCGATCTTTCTTGCCCTGACCTTCAGCGGACAGGCCAGCATGTGGTTGGCCGTCTTTGCCGACGTGGGCACCTCGCTCATCGTGGTGGCCAACGGCCTGCGGGCCCGCCGTTTGTAGGCGGGCCGTCTCGTCTGCCGTCGGCGCGCTATGATGCATTTCCATAGACAAGGGGAAGGGAAACCCCTCGCGCTGCTGTCGATGTCCGTAAGGCGACAGGCACGGCCCGTTTGGGGGAAGGGGAACCCCTCGCTCTGCTGTCGATGCCTGTAAGGCTCCTGCGTCGCCTAACAGGCACGGCCCTTCGGGCCGCCTTTCGGTCGCCGCCAGCGCGGGAGGGGTTCCCCTTCCCCCAAAGCCCCCCATCCCTTCCCCAGCGCGCTTTTATCAGGGGAGGATACGGAGGACGAGGCAACCCCGTCCCCTGAGGGCAAGCGGAGTTTGTATGGATGACTTACCTTATCTATCGAAATGATTTGTAGAATTTATGTTGACAGGCCCTAGAAGATCTCCCTGTTCTGCAACATGGTGTAGACCAGCCAGAGCAGGCTCAGGACGACATGTGCCTGAAGGAATCTGCGCCCGGCAGGGCGACGCCAGAGAGCAAGCCCCACGCCTGCCAGGAACCAGATGGACAGCGCAGCCGTGTAAAGGACATAGATCTCACGGGAGGCATATTGCCAGAAGGCGCTTGCCGCCTCCGAGCCCCACAGTGGGGCGTATTCCTCCGGCCGTGCGCAGACGTTCCAGATCTCCCCGGTAAACATCAGTGTCAGGAAGCCGCAGAACAGCAGCCAGAGCAGGCGCTTACCCGATATCCGTCCGCCCGGGAAGGGAAGAGACTTCAACGAGAACATGAATTTTTCCTCCTTTGGCGGTCAAAAAAGGGAGAACGGCGCGTATATCCGTTCTCCCTTTCTGTTCTCGCCGGAAAACAGGCCCTGGAGCATTTTGCCTTGCCGCCCGGCCCAAAGTGAGCGGAAAACCGCGTTTTTCCCGCGAAACGACAGGCCGTATGGTTTGAAACGTTTTGCGTTTCAAACCAAAAATGCTCTAGTTGAGCAGCGAGCTCAGGCCGAGCACGGTACCCGCCGAGACGGCCACCTGCATGAGCACGGTGGAGACGTCCTTGACGGCTTGCATGTTTTTGGATTCCACCTTGGGCAGCACCAGGATCTGATCGCCGGGCCGGATGTCGTCCGTGTCCCCGGAGACGGAACCGTTCTGGCGCATGACCAGCACATGGGCGCGGTCGGCACGGCTGTTGTAGCCGCCCGCCCCCTTGATGTAGTCGGCAAGGTCGTTGTCCTCGTTCCAGAGCATGGCCTGCGGGATCATGACTTCCCCGTTGACCAGCACCACATCGCTCTTGGCGGGGATGACGATGATGTCGCCGTCCTCCAGCGTGAGATCCCCCACCTTGTCGCCGCGGCCCAGCACCACGATGCCTTCCGGCTCCACGGCCTTGGCCCGTTCCACGAACTTGGTGATCATCTCCGCTTCCTTGGCGCGGATCTGGGTCTCCTCGGAGCTGGAAGAGGACGCGGTAAGGGCGGTCTCCTCCAGACGGTGCAGACTGTCGGCAAGCGCCTTTTTCTGCTGCTGCACCACGCTCTTGCGCTTGATGTGGATGGCGTCGATATTGGCCCGTCCCGGTTCCACGGCGATGAAGTTCAGCACTTCGGCCAGCCGTGCGCCGCGGCGCACGGGAAAGCTGCGCGCCCCGCGCACCGCCCCCTGTACTTGCACGGAAATGGTGCTGCCGGGGTTGTCGGCCATGAAGGTCAGGCTGTCGCCGTCCTGCAGCGGCAGCGAGGCCAGCTCGCGCAGCGGCAGATACGTATTGTAGGGACTGCCGTTGCGTATGCCCTTGAGGGCGATGTGGCTGGCGGTATTGTCCGGTTCGGCAAGCTTGAGGAGATCCTTGCCGCTGGTCTGTCCGTCACGCAGCTCGAACAGGGCGCTGTTGCGCACCGCACCGGCAACGCTGACCGCTGGTCCCTTGTCCAGCACGACCAGCGTGTCGTTGTCCATGAAGCGTACGCCCGGCAGCTGCCCGCGTTGCACGAAGGGGTAGAGGTCGAATTCCTGCAAGGTGCGTCCGCCGCGATTGAGCTGGATACGGCGATAGCTGCCGCGCTGCGGGTCGATACCGCCGGCCTTGTCCAGAAAACTCAGTACCGTATCGTTGGGGGTGCCGCTGTAGCGCCCGGGCCGTACCACGTTGCCGGTGATGAAGACCGAAACGGGCTGATTGTCCAGCGGAGCCACATAGATCTGACTGTCCGCATGGCCCGATGCGGCCAGCTTGCTGCGCAGGGCGTCCGTCAGCTTGTCATAGGCCAGCCCCGCCACCAGCATATCACCGACTTCGGGGATGGCGACATGCCCATTGGCATCCACGGTAAGCGTGGTATCCACTGTGAGCGGACCGCCCCAGAGACGCAGGACGATGCGGTCACCAGGCATGACCTGACCACTTTTGCTTTCCTTGCTGAAATTTCCCTGAAAGAGATTGGCCCCATAAGGCGTCGGCGCATCCGCTGCTTGCGCGTCCTGTTGCCAGAACAGCAGAGACAGCAGCAAAAGCGCTGCAAAAAGAAGAGGACGATTCATGACATGATTCCTTGCTTCTGGGAAAGGCTCAAGGAACTTCCTCTCCCCTGCCCTACGGGCAAAACAGGGAGAGAAAGAGGAACGTTATGGAAAAGAGGAGATCGGCCTACAGAGACGAGACCGGGCTTTCCGCGCCGTCGTCCTTGGCCGCCGCCGGAGCGCCGGAAGCCGTCTCAGCGGCAGGTCGCGCCGTCGTATCCGTTGCCGCCGGACGAGTTGCCGGTTGTTCGGTCGCCGTCGGGGCGGGCGTGTTCTGCTTTGCCTGCGGGGCGGCCTTTTCCGCGGGGGGCGGCGTCAGTCCCTGCCCCCAGACGCGGGGGGCCAGACGCCAGACGCCCTGGCCGTCCCGGCAGATGACGACCACTTCGGCCTCCTGCCGCTGACTGCGCACGGTGGCACGGCGACAATCCTCGCCCGACGCGGAGATGAAGTTGTCTTCAAGCAGTACATGAACTTGCGGGCCGAACTGGGGATCATCCACCGTGGTGCTGGCGCCCGGCGCGGCATTGATCAGAAAGCTCTCCACCGGGCCGGGCGGCGGCGGAGGCGGCGTGCTTTCTCCGCCGAAACAGCCCGTCAAAGGGACCGTCAGGGACAGGGCAAGCAAAAGGGCAGCATTTTTCATGAAGGGCTCCTTGCGGGTCTTTGCCCGCCAGATTCATCTTGCAAAGATTACCGTCGCTGTCAATGTGCGTACGGTGTGTCGGGCGTATCCGCATGACCGCCGGGCTTGCGCTTTGGCGGCAATGGATTAAGATGTCCTCTGCGCCGGGAGGGCGCTCTTTCGGAGGATGCATGGCTAAACTGGATATGAAGATCATTGATGTGCGGGATGCCGTCGGGACGGTGCTTTGTCATGACATTACCCGCATCGTGCCCGGCGAAAGCAAGGGACCGGTGTTTCGCAAGGGGCATGTGGTACGCGAGGAGGATATCGCTACCCTGCTGGATGTGGGCAAGGAACACCTCTACGTCTATGCGCCCTGCCCGGGGATGGTGCATGAAAATGATGCCGCCGCCCGTATTGCCGCGGCGGTCTGCGGTCCGCACCTGCGCCTGAGCGAACCAAAGGAGGGGCGCATCAACTTTTCGGCGGACTGTCGCGGCATCCTGGAAGTGGATGTGCCCACGCTGACCGCCATCAATGGCATAGGGGAGATCACGCTGGCCACCTTGCACACCATGCGGCTTGTGGAAGCCGGACAGGATGTGGCCGGGACCCGTGTGGTGCCGCTCATGATCGAGGAGTCCCGTCTGTGCCGTCTGGAAGAGCTGGTCAGCTCGCCGGTGCTGCGGGTGCATCCGCTGGCCGCCGCTGCCGTGGGCATCGTGACGACGGGCAGCGAGATCTACAGCGGCCGCATCAAGGATGCTTTCGGGCCGGTGCTGCGCCAGAAGTTTGCCGATCTGGGCTGTACGGTGCTGGGGCAGACTCTCACCAGCGATGACGAGGCCATGACCTCGGCGGCCATCACGGATTTTGTGGCCCAGGGCGCGGACATGGTCGTCGTGACGGGCGGCATGTCCGTTGACCCCGACGACAGGACGCCCGCCTCCATCCGAGCCACGGGAGCGCAGATCGTGACCTACGGCGCGCCGGTCTACCCCGGGGCCATGTTCCTGCTGGCTTTTCTGGAGATGGGAGGCAGGCGTATCCCGGTGCTGGGGCTGCCGGGCTGCGTCATGTACCACAAGGCCAGCATCTTTGAGCTGATGGTGCCGCGTCTGCTGGCCGGGCTGGATATACGCACGGAAGACATCGCGGCGCTTGGGCATGGCGGCTTTTGCTCCGGTTGTCCGCAGTGCCGCTATCCGGTGTGTCCGTTCGGCAAGTAGACGAAAAAAATAAAATTTTCCGTATCCCGTAAGTGCCCGTATCTTGTGATGCGGGCGCTTGCGCGTTCGGAGGGCCTTTTTCAGAGCGGAAAGTCGTTGACAATAATTCGATGTCGAATTATATGGACGCCATGACATACCGTTCCATCTTTGCCAATGCCTCCCGCCTGCGCGAAATGGGCAACGCCTATATCCAGGCCGAATTGCAAAGCGCCGGGTTGACGGGGCTGGCTCCGAGTCATGGTGATATCCTGGCCTGTTTGCTTGCGCAGGATGCCTGCCCTATGAGCGAGCTGGCCCGCCGGGTGCGCCGCAGCAAATCCACGGTGACCGCGCTGGTGGAAAAGCTGGAGCAAGGCGGCTTTGTGGAGCGGGTGCCGGATGGGCGGGATTCCCGCAGCGTGCGCGTATGCCTGACCCCGTATGGAGAAGCGCTCCGCCCGGTTTTCGACAGGGTGTCTGCGGGGCTGGAGCAGTTGCTTGCCGAGCGCCTTGCGCCGCAGGAGCTGGACATGCTGGACAAGCTTCTTGTCCAGTGTCTGGAGAGGTAATTTTTTTTACGTTTAAAGTTCGATATCGAACTAAAGGAGAACATGATGTCACACTATCTGCTTGCCAGCATCGACATGGGCGAAGGTCGTAGCGAACTCCATCAGTTGCTGCACCTCACAGGAGCCGAGATCTCCTGCAATACCCTCCCGGCCGGCGTGAGCATCCCCTTTGTTCATGCCCATACGGAGAATGAAGAGATCTATCTTGTCTTGGACGGTTCAGGCCAGTTGTACGTTGATGGCGAGGAAGTCGTGATACGCCGGGGAGACTGCTTCCGCATCGACCCGCAGGGACTGCGCTGCCTGCGGGCAGCCGGGGACAGCCCGCTGCGCTATGTGTGTATCCAGGTTCGAGCGGGCAGCCTCGGCAACTTCACGCAGTCCGATGCCGTCGTGCTGCAGGATGGTCCGAAACCCAGCTGGTTATAGGCTGACCATCCGGCCGGTGTATCTTGTGCGTGTACGGCGGGGAGAGCGCTTGCTTTTCCCGCCGTACACTTATGGTTCGCGCCGCAGGAGGTAGACGGCGCGCTGCGGGCGGCTCAGCACGAAGCAGGTGGAGCGCACGAGGCGGTAGCCGTTCTGTTCCGCCAGTTGCCGCACCTCTTCGGGATCGAGCCGCAGCGTGTATTCCGAGGGGCGGCGCTGTTCTTCAGGCAGATTTCCGTCATCGGAATGCCACTGGTTGCCCGGCACGCGGTCATAATGGCGGGTCACCATGTCGCAGGCAAGGTAACCGCCCGGCTTGAGGGCGGACCTGTAGCGCCGCAGGAAATCGCCAAGATCCACGCCAGGGATGTGGTACAGCCAGTTGACGGAAAGGATGCCGTCCAGCTGCTGCGGCAGGCGTAACGGGTGCAGGGCGTCGTCATGCCAGACCTCAAGCGGCAGATGCAGGCTACCCGCCAGCTGGACGCCCAGTTCCAGCGCTTCGGCCGAGATGTCCGAACCGGACAGCCTGTGAAATCCCTTCTGTCCCAGCCAGAGAAGATTGGCGGCGCTGCCGCAGCCCGGCTCAAAAACGGCGGCATCACGCGGCAGGACGCCGCAGAGCCAGCGACAGGCCGTGCAGGCATGGCGGCGCCACTGCCGTTGCCGGATGGCGTATTCATGCCAGTGCGGCGCTTTCGTCCTGCGCATGAAGTCCTTCAACATGGCGGGGGAGATTCCCTCCAGCGCATTGCCGAAAGGCAGTCGGTCCATCACATAAGATAACAGTGGGATGAGCACGGAGTTTTTCTCCTTTTTACATGGGAAAATTTCTATTTGGGGGTATTCGTAAGTTCAGCCAGCCTTGCCGAAAAAGATACAGCCTTACGCAGGGGACCCTTACTGTGCATCTCGATAAGCCGCAGTCATACGTATCGAAATATGAAAGCGGCGAACGCAGGCTTGATGTCATTGAATTTCTTACCATTGCGCAAAAAATGGAGGTCGATCCCATAGCCCTGCTCAGGGAGGCCGGTCTGCTTGAGTAAGGCATTTCGCTAGTCGTCACCTGCCACAGACAGAGGCGTCTTTTTGCTGCTTTTTGGAGAAGATATGAAATTTTTGTTACGTTCTTATGACACGAGGGCGCTTTTTCAGGAAAAAAGAGCGTCGCTCGGTCAATGTTGGGCGGGGATGTGAGGCTCCGCGCTGGCGTCGTCCATGTGCAGGATCGACGCTGTGCGGAACCGAGAGAAAGGAGGAAGGTCGGGATCAGGTTGAGGACAGGCGGCAGGACCTGCGCCGGGAGCGTTCGGCGCGGTAAGCCCGGGGCTTGTAACGGATAGAGCGTTTTGCCTTTGAAAAAGGCAAAATGCGAGGCGGCGGCACAGCTCAGCCCGGCCAAAACCAAGCGGAAAAACCGCGTTTTTTCGCGAAACGTCAGGCCGTATGGTTTGAAACGCGAAGTGTTTCAAACTGAAAATGCTCTAAAGAAAAGAGACAGGCGGGGAGCCTGTCTCTTTTCTTCAAGGTGTGACTGTGGAAGGCCGCTTTATTCCGCGTCGCTTTTTCTGCCGATGCAGAAATAGGCAAAGCCGCGTTCGGCCATGGCCGAGGGCGAATAGAGGTTGCGGCCGTCAAAGAGCAGCGGAGCGGTCAGCAGGCTGCGGATACGCTGGAAGTCCGGATTGCGGAACTGGTTCCATTCGGTAACGACCAGCAGGGCCTGTGCGCCGTCGCAGACGGCATACTGTTCATCGCAGATCTCGACCAGCGGATTGTCAGCGAAAATGGAGCGCGCATTGTCCCCCGCTACCGGATCGAAGGCGCGGATACGCATACCTTCCGCCGTCAGGGCGGAAATGATGCTGATGGCGGCGGCTTCCCGCATGTCGTCGGTATTGGCCTTGAAGGCCAGCCCCCAGACGGCCAGCGTCTTGCCCTTCACGCCTCCCTGCGGCGCGAAGTATTCCTTGATGCGCTCGGCCATGTGGCGTTTCTGTCGGGCATTGACGGCTTCTACGGCATGTAGGAGCGTCGGCGTGAGACCGGCATGTTCGGCCGTATGGATAAGGGCCTTGACATCCTTGGGGAAGCAGGAGCCCCCGTACCCCACGCCGGGATAGATGAACTGGTAGCCGATACGCGAGTCCGAACCGATACCCGTGCGCACATCGCGTACGTCAGCCCCTACCCGTTCGCAGATGGTCGCGATCTCGTTGATGAAGGAAATCTTGGTGGCCAACATGCAGTTGGCGGCATATTTGGTCATTTCCGCACTGCGGACACCCATGACGATGAGTTTGTCCCGCGTGCGGGCGAAGGGGGCGTAGAGCTCGCGCATGATCTCCGCGGCCTTTTCGGATCCCGTGCCCAGCACCACACGATCGGGCTTCATGAAATCGTTGATGGCGTCCCCTTCCTTGAGGAATTCCGGGTTGGAGACCACCTCGAAGGTGATGTCGAGGCCGCGCCGCTGCAATGCCTCACCGATGAGCGTCCGCACGCGGTCAGCCGTTCCCACGGGGACGGTGGACTTGTCCACCACCACCAGCTCATGCTGCATGTGGTTGCCGATGGCTGTGGCGACCTGCTCCACATAGTGCAGGTCGCAGGAGCCGTCTTCACCGGGGGGCGTCCCCACACAGATAAAGGCGCATTCCGCCTCGGCCAGTCCTTCTTCAAGACTGGTGGTGAAGGTAAGGCGGCCATCCGCACGGCTGCGCTGCACCATGTCTTCCAGACCCGGCTCGAAGATATGTACCTTTCCCGCATTGAGCTTGGCCACCACGGCGGGATTGACGTCCACACAAACGACGGTATTGCCCATTTCGGCGAAACAGGCGGCGCTGACAAGGCCGACATAGCCTGTTCCAACGATGCAAAGTCTCATTATGGCTCCTGAGTGGCGTCATCGGCCGGGCCGCTTGACGCCGGTAAAGGGATACGTTCAAATGCGTAGGCCATTCTATGTTTTTTTGTCGGAATGGGCAATGTTGCAAGGCAATGCGCGGACGGCTTCGGGGGAGCAAAGGCATGTTGGTAGGTATGGGGACGGACATCGTGGAGGTGGAGCGCATCTCTGCCGGGCTGGAACGTTTCGGCCCGCGGTATGCCGCCAAGATCCTCAGTCCCGCGGAACTTGCCCTGCTTGCCCCCGGCGGGGGACTGCCGCCGGCGGTCCGTCTTGCCGGACGTTTTGCCGCCAAGGAAGCTGCGGTCAAGGCGCTGGGGACAGGCTTCAGTGCGGGCATCGGCCTGCATGATGTGGAGATCCTTGCCGATGCTGGCGGCAGGCCGCTCCTCTCTTTTGCGGGGCGGGCCCTGATGCGTCTGCAGCAGCTCGGGGCGCGGAGCCTGCACGTTTCCATTAGCCACGAGCGACATTACGCCGTGGCGGTCGTCATTCTGGAGAAATAAGTATGGTCATGTCCACCCTGCCCCCCCTGCCGCTGCCGGCTGAGATGCGGCAATGGGACGAAGCGTCCTTTGCTCTGGGCCTGCCGGAAGTCATGCTCATGGAAAACGCCTCGCGCGCGGCCCTGCGGGCACTGGAGCTCTGCCATGTGCCGCTGGCGGGCCGTCGGGTCTGGCTCTTCATGGGCAGCGGCAACAACGGCGGCGACGCTGCCGCTCTGGCGCGGCATCTGCTGGATGCGGGGGCCGTGCCCACCGTCTGGCATACGCGGCCCCTGGGACAGTACCGGGGCGCGTGCGGCCAGCATGTGCGTATGGCGCGACGCTGCGGCGTTTCCTTCCTGCCGGTGGGGCGCTGTCTTGCCGGTGACGGTCGCAAGGGCCAGGAGCTGCCGCATATCGTGGTGGACGGACTGCTCGGCACCGGCTTCCACGGAGAGTTGCGGCCGGAGATGCTTGCCCTTGTCCGCCATATCAATGCTCTGCGGCGTGAGGCCTTCGTCCTTGCGCTGGATGTGCCTTCCGGTCTGGATGCGGCGAGCGGTCGGCCGCAGCCGGAAGCTGTGCGCGCCCACGCCACAGTAACGTTTGAAGCCGCCAAATATGGCCTTGTCCTGCCGGAAAGCGCTCCTTTTACGGGACGCCTGCTCACCCTGCCCATCGGCATCCCGCTGGCGGTACGTCGTACGGCGCCTTGTTCCGCCCGCCTGCTCAGTGCGGAGGTCCTGAGACATTTGCCGCCCTTCCGGCCACAGGGATACAAGAATTCCTACGGACATGTGCTGGTGGTGGGCGGCGCGGAGGATCTGTGCGGCGCGGCCCACCTTGCCGCGCGGGCCGTCCTGCGGGCCGGGGCCGGGCTGGCGGGCGCGCTTGTGCCCTATGGCAATGGGCTGGCTGTCCGCAATGGTCTGGCGGAGATCATGGTGCGGGAAATGCCGGGAACTTCTCCGGGGCTCTGGCCGTCGCTGCCGTCGGGCAATCTGCGATTGTTGCTCGAAGCGAGCGTGGACAGAGCGCAGGCGCTGGTCATCGGGCCGGGCATGGGGCGCAGCGAGGCGGCGCAGGCTCTGTTGCGCGCGCTGCTTTCCTGCGCGGAGCGGCCTTGTGCCGTACTGGATGCGGATGCGCTGGTGCTGCTGGCCCGCGAGCCGGAACTTTTGCGGGGCCTGCGGGAGCAGGATGTGCTGACGCCGCATCCGGGCGAGGCGGCGGCGCTGCTGGGCACGACGTCCGCCCAGATACAGGCTGACCGTCTGCAGGCCTTGCGGGCCCTGTGTTCCCTGACGCCCGCCTGTGTCGTGCTCAAGGGGGCCGGGACCCTCATCGGACAGCAGCGGGCGCAGCGTCTGCGGCCTGTGTGCGTGAGTCCGTGGGATGTGCCCTCTCTGGCCGTGGGCGGCAGCGGCGACGTGCTGGCGGGCTGCATGGGCGCTTTGTTGGCCCGGCGGGCGGCGCACCCTGCCGGAACGCTGGAGGGGGATTGCCCGGTGGATGCGCTGACGCTTGCCGCCGTGGGCGTGAGCTGGCACGCGCTGGCTGGGCGTGCCGTGGCGGAAAAATATCCGACGCGCGGCAATCTGGCGCATGAGCTGGCAGATGTCCTGCCGTCCGTACATGCGGCTCACTGCGGGCAGCGGGCACGGACGGGGGGGGACGGAAAATGCTGAAGGAATGTTCTCTTGTGCTCGCTTCCCTTGACGACACCAGGCGTCTGGGAGGCGCGCTTGCCGCGGCCGTACAGGATGTCCCTGCCGTGCGGCTCTTTCTGCTGCATGGGGATCTGGGCAGCGGCAAGACCACGCTCACGCGCGCCGTGGTGGAAGCCCTGCCGGGCGGCGACAGGGCGGAGATCTCCAGCCCGACCTTCACCTTGTGCAACAGTTATCCCACATGCCCCCCTGTCCTGCACGCCGATCTGTACCGCTGTCCTGCCGGTGCGCCCGACGAATTATGGGATGCGCTGGACGACGGGAAGAGCCTCTGTTTCGTGGAATGGGGGGAAGCCCTGCCGGAGGCGGATCTGCCCAAGGAATATCTGGACATCTGCCTGAACTCATGCGAAGAGAAACACCTTGTGACGCTGCGGGCCAGGGGCCCGGCCGCACAGCGTCTGGTTGAACGGCTGCAAGAGGGATGGCCCAGCCTGCAAGGGGTCGATCCTGTTGCCCTGTGATTCACTTGTTGCAGTCAGGTGGCGTGAGAGTGGCATGAAGATTCTCGTGCAAAAATTTGGCGGCACTTCGGTAGCCAATCTGGAGTGCATGAAAAAGGTTCGTGAAAAGGTCCTTGCCGGTCTGGCCAGGGGCAACAAGATGGTGGTGGTGCTGTCTGCCCGTTCGGGAGAGACGAACCGCCTGCTTGCTCTGGCGGATGAATGGTCCAATACGCCGGACAAGGCCGAATGCGATGTGCTGGTTTCCACCGGGGAGCAGGTGTCCATTGCCCTGTTCACCATGCTGCTCAAGGATGCGGGCGTTCGTGCGCGTTCCCTTCTGGGCTGGCAGATTCCCATGACCACGGATGACGACTACGGCCGGGCGCGCATTACGGATATCGACAGCGCAAAGCTGCGCGCCGCTCTGGAAGAATACGACGTGCTGGTCGTGGCCGGTTTTCAGGGATGCACCGAGGACGGGCGTATCACCACGTTGGGCCGGGGCGGCTCGGATACGTCCGCCGTGGCGCTTGCCGCTGCGCTCGGCTCCGTGGAATGCGAGATCTATACGGATGTGGACGGCGTCTACACCACAGACCCCAATATTTGCTCCACGGCCCGCAAGATGGATCGCGTGGCCTATGAGGAGATGCTCGAGATGGCGAGCATGGGGGCCAAGGTGCTGCACATTCGTTCCGTGGAATTTGCCAAAAAGTACAAAGTGCCGGTACGGGTGCGCTCGACCTTCACGGATGATCCCGGCACCCTAGTTACCCAGGAGGATTCGAGCATGGAAGCTCTTCTTGTATCCGGCATTGCCTACGACAAGGATCAGGCCCGCGTGACCCTGCATGAAGTGCCGGACGTGCCCGGCATTGCGGCTGCCGTTTTTGGTCCGCTCTCCGAAAAGGGCGTGCTGGTGGACATGATCGTGCAGAACACCAGCCTTGACGGCCATACGGACATCACCTTCACCGTGTCCCGCAAGGACCTCAATCAGACGCTGGCCATCATGGACGAGGTTGCGAGGAAGATCGGCGCTTCCGAAGTGGTGCACGACGTCAACGTGGCCAAGGTGTCGGCCATCGGCGTGGGGATGCGCAACCATTCCGGCGTGGCTGCCCGGGCCTTTGCCGCCCTCACGCAGGAAGGCATCAACATCCTGATGATCAGCACCTCGGAGATCAAGATCACTATCCTCATCCAGGAAAAGTATGTGGAGCTTGCCGTGCGCATCCTGCACGATACGTTTGGGCTGGATTGGGACATCAACTAGCATATGCCCCCGGTCGCGGCGGCGCTTCCTGCCGGCGCGGGTAACGCCTGCGGACGCCGCCGTCCGGGTTGGTTGGGCTTTGGGAAGATCAGGCCGCATATGCGGCCTTTTTCCTGGCATGGCAATTTTTTATGAAATATTTTATAAAATAAAATCCCATCCCCATAAAAAAGGAGAGAAGTATGTCCATCAAACGGTTTGGAATCCCCTCGGCCCCCGGCGCCCTGCCCTTTGCCAAGGCTGTTGCCGCTGACGGCTGGCTGTATGTCAGCGGACAGGTTCCCCGTGACGCTTCCGGGGAGATCGTGAGCGGCAGCATCAGCGTGCAGGCGCGTGTGGCGCTGGACAATCTCAAGGCGGCGCTCGAACTGGCGGGTTATGGGCTGGAAGATGTGGTGCGCGTCACGGTGTTTCTGGATGATCCGCGCGATTTCGCCGGGTTCAACAAGATCTATGCCCAGTATTTCACGGCGGAGCACGCCCCGGCCAGAGTGTGCGTACAGGCGGCCATGATGAGCGATCTGCGTGTGGAAGTGGACTGCATTGCCTACAAGCAGCCTCAGGGAAAATAACGCCTCTGGCTCTTTCGGGAACGCATGGAAAAAAGCGCGTCTGGCGCGCTGCTGCGCTGGCGGGGAGGGGGATGCCCTTTCCCGCCGGCTCGCCGGTCGCCGCCGGAACTCGTCGCTCTGGGCAGGGGGCGGGAAAGGCAGGAGCGACTATGAAAAAAGCGGGGCTGCCGTTCGGGCAACGCCGCTTCCATGTCTCATCCCGTCAGTGGTCATCGGCCGCAGGGCAAAGGTTGTTCCCTCAACCCTATCCCGTCCCTCGTACGGAAGAAAGGACAAAAAGAGGAGGCGGAAAGCTCCGCCCGAGCGGGGCGTTCCTTTCCGGACTCGGCCATGTCCGGCATGGCTGCCGTTTCGGTCTAGTCCTCTCTGGCGGGCAGTTCCCGGCCGCCTTCCTGAAGGCGCTTGAGGAACTTGTCGCGACAGTCATAGCTGCAGAAGCGGTAGACCTTTTCGCCGTCCCGTACGGTAATGCTCTCATCCACAGAGACATAGGCCCCGCATTCCGGATCCTTGACCATTTCTCCGGCGGCGACCTTGCGTTCCATCTCGGCGGCGTCTTCTTTTTTGTCCGCCTGCTTTTTTTTCATGAAGTCATTGGCAAACATGCGGTACAGCACATAGACCGCCACGGCCAGAATAAGCCATTTCCACATAGATACTCCTTAGAGCGGATTCGCATTGAAATTGTGTCCAATTTCAATGCTGACGCTGCCCTCACACTACGGAAAAAGCGTGGTTTTTCCGTGTGTTCGGTTGCTGGTAGTCGCTCTCGCGACTACCAGAGCAATCCACATTTTCAATGTGGAATTGCTCTAACGGTGGGATGCGGCGGCGCGGACGGCGCGGCAACACTCGCCCTGTGTAGCACAGGCCTGCCGAAAGGTCACTGAAAAATTGCCCGCCCTTCCCTGCGCCAGACAAGGCTTTCCAGCCATTGGGAGACGCTGCGGCCGTTGACGAGAAGATCCGGCGCGAGCTCCGCCAGCGGCACGAGCACGAAGGCCCGCTCGCACATGCGCGGGTGCGGCAGCAGGCAATGGATATCCGTACTCGTTTCGTTGCCGAAAAGGAGCAGGTCCATGTCGATGCTGCGCGGGCCGAAACGCAGATCCGGATCACGCCGCCTTCCCAGTGCCGCTTCCATGCCCAGCATGGCGGCCAGCAGCTCACGCGACTGCCAGCGGGCAGCATCCACGGCCAGCTCCAGTACGGTATTCTCAAACCACGGCTGATGGGCGTAGCCCTGCGGCTCGGTCGTGTAGCGGGAGGCGGCCCGCACGAGGCGCAGGCCCTCCAGGCGTTCCAGCGCGGCGCTCGCGGCGTCGAGCATATGCGCGGCATCAGGCGTATTGGAACCGAGGCTCACATAGACCGGCAGTTCGGCAGCAGCAGACAGCATTTAAAAAAAATAGCGTACAACGGGCAGGGCTGTCAAAGCATCGGAGGCTTGCCCCTCCGGCGGAGGCAGGCTACCATACGGAGATGGAGAAAAACACCGCCTCCCCCGCTGTCCCCTTTGCAAAGCTGCGTGATGCGCTGGCGCGCTCTGTTCCCGTCTGGGCCAATGCCTTGCTGGCCGAGCGGGGACTTTCCGTACGGACAGTGGAAGCCTACCGACAGGACATGGAGCTCTTCCTCCTCTATCTGGACGAGTGGGATATGGGCCGGGGGGCTGCCGCTTCTCGGCAGGCCGTCCAGCTTGGTGAACAGGACATCATGCTGTTTCTGGCCTGGTTGCGCTCACGACAGAATACGGGGCGCAGTCTGGCCAGACGCTTGTCGGCCCTGCGCAGTTTCTTTGCCTTTGCCGTGGAAGAAAAGGTGCTGTCGGCCAATCCCGCCGCCCTGCTGGAAAGTCCCAGGCTGCCGCAATATCTGCCCGAAGTGCTGAGTCGTGAGGAGATGGAGCGCCTGCTTGCCCAGCCGGATCTGCGCGACAAGTCCGGCCGGAGGGATCGCTGCCTTATGGAGGTCCTGTACGCGGCGGGTCTGCGGGTCTCGGAAGTCTGCGAGCTGACGCTGGAGGATCTCGATCTGCAGCGCGGGCTCGTGCGGGTGTTCGGCAAGGGCGGCAAGGAGCGTCTGGTGCCCCTTCATGCTGAGGCCCAAGCCCGGCTCCAGGACTATATCGCCCACTGCCGTCCCGAATTTTCGCCCAACAGCCATCTGCTCTTCGTCAACCGTTCCGGCAACGGACTTACCCGGCAGTACGTCTGGAAAGCCATCAAGAAATACGCGCTGACGGCGGGCATCCGTCGTGAGATCTCGCCGCATACCTTCCGGCATTCCTTTGCCACGCATCTGCTGGAAGGCGGCGCCGACCTGCGGTCCGTCCAGGTCCTTCTGGGCCATGCGGACATCAGCGCCACGGAGATCTATACCCATGTGCAGGCCGAACGCCTGCGCAGCATCCATCGTGCCCATCATCCCCGGAGCCAGTCCCGATGACAGTCGTTTCCACCCTTGTCACCTGCCACGCCAATGCCGATTTTGACGCCTTTGCCGCCATGCTGGCCGTCCGGCATCTGTATGCCCCCTGCGCCCTGCTTTTCCCGGGGACGCAGGAGCGCGGTCTTCAGAAGATCGCCGCCACCGTGGACAGAGAACGGTATTCGCTGCGCGAGAGCGATGAGATCGACTGGGATGCCGTGACGCGTCTTGTGGTGGTGGATACCCGGCAACGCGACCGCCTGCAGCATGTGGGGCGTCTGCTGGATCGGGAAGGGATGCGCATCGAGGTCTGGGACCATCACCCCGACTCCGGGGACGACGTGGTGGCCACGGTGACGCATCGGGCCGAAGTGGGAGCGGTGACGAGCCTTATCGTCAAGGCGCTGTCCATCGCTGATGTCCGGCTGGATGCGGACGAGGCCACCCTGCTCGGCCTCGGCATCTATGGCGATACCGGCTCGTTCACGTACTCCTCCACCACGCCGCTGGATTTTGAAAGCGCCGCCTGGCTCCTCACGCAGGGGATGCGCGTCAACGATATCGACGACATGGCCGCCCACGAGCTCACCAGCGCGCATGTACGGGCGCTGAACAGTCTGCTGGAATCGGCCCGCACCTATACCATCAACGGCATCGCCGTCGTCATCGCTGAAGCGTCGATGGAGCATTATTTGGGCGATTTCGCCTATCTGGCCCACCGGCTCATGGAGATGGAGAAGTTCACGGTGCTGTTTGCCGTGGGGCGCATGGAGGATCGTATCCAGGTGGTGGCCCGCAGCCGGACGGAGCTCATCAACGTGGGCGCGGTCTGTGCGGAGCTGGGCGGCGGCGGACATGCCTATGCAGCCTCGGCTTCCATACGCAACATGATGCTCAATGAGGTGCATGACGCCATCGTGCGCAATCTGCGCGGCCAGCTTGGGGAGGACAAGACCGCCAGGGACTATATGTCCACGCCGGCCGTGGGCATCGAGTCGGACAAGACTATCCGCGCCGCCGATGAGCTCATGCTGCATTTCGGCCTCAAGGCCGTGCCTGTCTTCGTGCCCGGTACGCGCCGCTGTTGCGGCATTCTGGATGCGCAGACGGCCTCGCGCGCCCGGCTGCACGGACTGGGCGAGTTCACGGTGGAGAACTACATGCTCCGTACTCCCACCCTGCTGCCGCCGGAAGCGCCGTTGAGCGAGCTTTCAGCCATCATCGTGGGCGCGCGGCAGCGTCTCGTCCCCATTATCGAGCATGATGAGGTCATCGGTGTGGTGACGCGCACCGACCTTATCAATGTCTTTGCCAACGAGCCTGTGCAGCTCAAGGAAAATGACCAGCCGGTCATCAAGCCGCGCAATGTGGCCAAGCTCATGCGCGACAGGCTCTCGGCGCATACGCGTTCCATTCTGGAGCTGGCCGGCAATCTGGGCCGCAAGCTGGGGCTGCCCGTGTATGTGGTGGGCGGTTTCGTGCGCGACATCCTTCTGGATCGGGACAACGAGGACATCGATCTGGTGGTGGAAGGCAACGGCATCGAGCTGGCCAAGGCCCTGGCCGAAGCCCTGGACGGGCGCGTGCGCGAGCATCAGAAGTTCATGACCTCGGTGGTCATCTATACCGGCCCGGACGGTGAGGAATTGCGTATCGACGTGGCTACGGCCCGACTGGAATACTATGAGTATCCCGCCGCCCTGCCTACGGTGGAGCTTTCTTCCATCAAGATGGACCTGTTCCGGCGCGATTTCACCATCAATGCCCTCGCCATCCGGCTGGACTGCTCTCCCTACGGGCAGATGGTGGACTTTTTCGGCGGTCAGCGGGACATCAAGGACGGGAATATCCGTGTCCTGCATACTCTGAGCTTTGTGGAAGATCCCACGCGCTGTCTGCGGGCCGTGCGCTTTGAGCAACGTTATGGCTTCCATCTTGACCCCGCGGCGGAAAAGCTCATCAAGAACGTTCTGTCGCTCAATTTGCTGGACAAGCTGAGCAGTCCCCGTATCTACCATGAATACAGCCACATGTGCACCGAACCCAATCCTCCGGCCTGTTTCATCCGTATGGAGGAGCTGGGGCTGCTCAAGGCCATAAGCCCGCAACTCGCGCTCACGCCTACCCGACGGGAGACGCTCATGCGTATGCGGGAAATGGTAAGCTGGTATCATCTGCTCTACCTGGAAGAGTCGGTGCAGCACTGGCTGGCCTATTTTCTGGCCCTTTGCCACAATCTCAATTACGAGGACGCCCGTAGCGTCTACGAACGCCTCGGCCTGCCGCCGCAGCGTCGGGCGGCGGTCTTCCATCTGCGGGAGAAGGCGCGCTACCTCTGCTCTCGGCTGGAAAGCTGGCAGCGCAAGCAAAGCGACGCCCATACGGACGTTTTCGGTTTCTGGAAGATGCTGGAAGGGCTTGAGCTGGAGTTCTTGCTCTATCTCATGGCCGCCACTGATGAGGAAGGACTGCAGAAGAACTTTTCCCGCTACATCACCCAGTGGCGCAGAGAAAAGGCGGACATCGGCGGTTCGGATCTCATCGCGCTGGGACTCCGCCCCGGTCCGCGCTTTACCGAGATCCTGCGGCAGGTGCTGGCTGCCAAGCTCAACGGCACGGCGGTCAGCCCTGAAGCGCAATGGGAGCTGGCGCGCGATCTTGTGCAGGCAGCACTGGCCGAAGCGGACGCGTCCGAGCCTGATGCGGGGCGGAAGTAGGCCCTCCGTAAGGATATCTTTGCGCGCATGTCAGGGGCATTGGCCTGCGGGCTTGCCCTCGGCGCGGAGGAGGTGTATAGTCACAAACCATGAAACAGCTCTGGGCGCCGTGGCGCATCGAATATATTTTGGGGACGAAGCCCGATACCTGCGTGTTCTGCCTGCCGGAAAGCACGCAGGAGGATGAGGAACGCCTTGTCCTGTACCGTGGCGGGAGCGCCTTTGTCATCATGAACCGTTATCCCTACAATAACGGGCATATCATGGTCTGTCCGTACCGTCATGTTTCCGAACTGACGGAGCTTTCTCGTGAGGAAGCCCATGAGATCATGGATCTTGTGCAGCGATGCAGCGGGATCCTCAAGCAGCACTTTAACTGTGAGGGGATCAACGTGGGGCTCAATCTCGGCAAGGCCGCCGGCGCGGGCATCGGAGAGCATCTGCATTTCCATCTTGTGCCCCGCTGGAACGGGGATTCGTCCTTTATTGCCGTGATGGATGACGTGCGGACCATCCCTCAGCACATCAGCGAGACGTACAAGGCCCTGCGGGCCTGTTTTTAACGAAAAGCGCCGAGAGGAGGAGCTATGCGCTTTCTTAAAGTCCTGATTCTGGTTGTGGCAATCTTTCTGGCGCTGGTTTTTCTGTTCCAAAACCAGGCGGCCCTGTCTCAGGACATGGTGTTGACGCTGAACCTCTTCTTCACGGCGCCCATGTCTTCCATCCCCTTGCCCCTCTATTTCATGCTCCTTGCCGCCTTTGCGCTGGGCGCGCTGCTGTCCGTCTGTTTCCTTGTCTGGGACAAGATGCACGGCACGGCCCGCTTCATGAAGGCGCGCTGGCGCATCAGCCAGCTTGAGCGCGAAGTGGAGAAGCTGCAGAAGCAGCTGGCTGCCGAGGGCAAGAAGCAGTCTTTCTTCCAGCGTGCCCGGCAGGGCAAGGAAGGCGCCGCGCAGGAAAAGCCCGCTGAAAAGCCTGTTGAGACCCCCACGGAAAAGCCCGCCAATACCAAGCCTCTGGAAACGTCCGCCAAGGAAGCTGAGGCGGCCTCTTCTGTCGAAGATATCGTGGCGCCCGATCCTGACAAGCCCTAGCAGGCCCATCCATGGTTGATTTTCAGAGGGGCGGCATCATCGTCTGATGGTGTCGCCCCTCTGTGTCTGTTCCTCTTTTTCCTGATCCTTCTATCATGTCCGTCATGTCCGATACTTCCATTTCCTCCGCCTCCGCTGCCCAGATCCCGTCCGGCGCAAAGCTGACCCCCATGTTCGAGCAGTATCTGCGTATCAAGGCCGAACATCCTGACGCCCTGCTTTTCTATCGTATGGGCGACTTTTACGAACTTTTCTTCGACGATGCGGTCACGGCCGCCCGTGAATTGCAGATCGCTCTCACCAGCCGCAGCAAGGACAGCGAAAATCCCGTCCCCATGTGCGGGGTGCCCTGGCACGCCGCACAGAGCTATCTTGCCCAGCTGGTGGATAAAGGCTACCACGTCGCCATTTGCGATCAGGTGGAGGATCCGCGGCAGGCAAAGGGGCTTGTGCAGCGCGCCGTGACGCGGGTAGTGACGCCTGCCACCGTGTTGGACGACGCCAACCTGGACAGCAAGAGCCATAACTATCTTGGCGCGCTGCTGCTGGATGAAAGCGGCCGGGGAGCGTTCACCTGGGCCGATATCTCCACCGGGCAGTGGTCGGGGGTGGAACTGCGCCGGGCAAACGAGCTGTGGCAATGGGCGCAGAAGCTGGCCCCGCGGGAGCTGCTCGTGCCTGAAGACATGACCTTGCCGCCGCATTGTCTGCTGGAAGGCATCCGTCTTGTGCGGCTGCCGCGAGTGGCCTTCGAGTCCGGCCGGTCAGCGCAGCGGGTGCTCCGGGCGCAAGGCGTACAGGAACTCCAGGCGCTCGGCTTGCAGGACAAGGAAGCGCTCCTGCGGGCCTGCGGCGGCCTGCTGCATTATCTGGAGCAGACGCAGAAGCGCCTTCCCGAGCATCTCCTGCCCTTTCAGCCGCTCGATCTGGGGCGGCGTATGCTCGTCGATGACGTGACGGAACGTAATCTGGAAGTTTTTTCGCGTCTGAACGGACGTAAGGGCAAGGGCACGCTGCGACATGTGCTTGATCAGACCATGACCCCTATGGGCGGGCGTCTGCTGGAGGACATGCTCCGCCACCCGTGGCGGGAGCGTGGGCCCATCGTCCGTATCCAGGATGCCGTGGCTTTCCTGCATGGTGATGATGTCCGTCGGGAGCGTATGCGCGAAGCATTGGATGCCGTCTACGACATAGAGCGCCTCTCCACGCGCATCACGCTGGAGCGCGCTACCCCGCGTGACTTCATCGCCCTGCGCAACAGCCTTGCGGCCCTGCCGCATGTCTATGCGGCCCTGATCACGCCGACGGACGGGCAGTACGTCACGGAAGAACGAAGCCTCGGCAACGATCTGCCTGCCGCCCTGCATGAGCTCTGCGCCGGATGGGATTCGCTGGAGGACTGTACGGAACTGCTGACGCAGGCCCTGGTGGACAGTCCGCCCACGGTCATCACGGACGGCGGCCTGTTCAAGCCGGGTTATCATGCGGATCTGGACAAGCTTATGGACCTTGTGGAGCATGGCGAGCAGAAACTTCAGGAAATGCTTGAAGAGGAGCAGCGCGCCACGGGCATCGGCAAGCTCAAGCTCGGCTACAACCGCGTGTTCGGGTATTTTTACGAAGTCAGCAAGGCCGCTCATTCCGGGCCGCTGCCTGATCATTTCATCCGTCGGCAGACGCTCGCCAATGCCGAACGGTTCACGACCCCGGCCCTCAAGGAGCTGGAGGAAAACCTCCTTTCCGCTTCAGATAAGCGCAAGGAGCTGGAGTATTCGCTCTTTGTGTCCTTGCGGGCGCATATGGCCGCCCAGCGGGAACGCCTGTTGCACATGGCGGATGTGCTGGCTCAGCTGGATTACTGGCAGTCGCTGGCCCATGTGGGGCGGCGAAACGGCTGGTGCCGTCCCGAGCTGGAGGACTCCACGCAGCTCTTCCTGCGTGAAGGTCGGCATCCGGTGGTGGAGGCCATGGTGGGCAGCGCCAATTTTGTTCCTAACACGGTGGTGCTGGATGACAGGCGGCGTCTCTGCCTGCTCACGGGGCCAAACATGGCTGGCAAGTCCACTGTCCTGCGACAGGTGGCCATCATCTGCCTGCTGGCCCAGATGGGGAGTATGGTCCCGGCCGCTGAAGCCCGCATCGGCCTTGTGGACAAGTTGTTCTCGCGGGTGGGCGCATCGGACAATCTGGCGCAGGGGCAAAGCACCTTCATGGTGGAGATGATGGAGACCGCCCGTATCCTGCGACAGGCTACCCGGCGCAGTCTGGTCATCCTGGACGAGATCGGCCGGGGGACCAGCACCTATGACGGCGTGGCGCTGGCCTGGGCCGTTGTGGAGAATCTGGCTGGCCGCCTTGGCGGCATCCGTACCTTCTTTGCCACACATTATCATGAACTGACCGCGCTGGAGGGGCGCATCCCCGGCGTTTTCACCATGAACATCGCCATTCGGGAGCATAACAACGAGATCCTGTTCCTGCATCGTCTGGTCCCCGGTCCGTCCGACCGCAGTTACGGCGTGGAGGTGGCTCGTCTGGCCGGGGTGCCCTCCTCCGTGGTGCAGAGGGCGCGCGCCATTCTGGCTGATCTGGAGCGCGGAAGGGGCGAACGACGCAGCGAGGCCCCGGTTTCCCTTGCCCTGCCCGGCCTGGAGCTGCCGCAAGCCCCCCCGGTGAAGAAGGGCAAGGGCATTGCTTCCGTCGATCCTCAGGAAGCCTGCCGGACGTTGCCGCAGGAGCACCCGCTGGTCCTGTTGCTGCGGGATGTGGAGCCGGAAAAGCTGACCCCGCTGGAGGCGCTCCGTCTGGTGACGGAATGGAAACAGCTTTGGGGCATTCCGCCACGTCCTGACGAAGATGCGGGAAATGGAGGGGACATCGCTGATCCGTCACCCGCTGAGGAACAGACCAACACGGAGCTTTCCTTTGCTCTTCCTCCTGCCGATGCGGCGGATGAAGGCGAACCGCCGTTTTAGAGCGTTTTGCCTTTGAAAAAGGCTTGACGCGAGACGAGGGCACACACCGCCCGGCCCCAAAAGCGGAATGACCGCGTTTTTCCGCGAAACGACAGACCCAGTCTCTGTTCGATGTTTCCATCGTCTCTTGGTGCACGATGGATGCCGCTTTGCATGACCGCTGCGGCTGCATGTTCTGCCGAAGGCAACGGAAGTCTTGCTGTGGAGGGCATCCTTCACCCGCGAGACAGGCGAAGATATCTTCCTGGCCTATACCGGCCAGCGGAAAAATGAAAAAGGAATGCACGCATGAGTCAGCCCAATCCGTGGAGCGTCATCCAGTCCATTGCCGAGCAGCGCATTGCCGAAGCGCAGAAACAGGGAGCGTTCGATGATCTTCCCGGAGCGGGACGCCCGTTGCAACTGGAAGATGACAGCCATATCCCGCAGGAATTGCGTATGGCCTACAAGGTGCTGCGCAACGCTGGCTGTCTGCCGCCGGAGATGCAGGATCGCAAGGATATAGCCAATCTGGCGGATATGCTGGAGCAGTGCGAGGACGAGCAGGAACGCGTGCGGCAGATGCAGAAACTGCGTCTGCTCGTCATGCGCGCCAAGACCCGCCATGAGCGTGTGCTGCATCTGGATGACGAACAGTATTACGACCGGCTGCTGGACAGGCTTTCCCGCAAGGTGACTGCCGGGAGGACAGACGGGGAGAAAGCCTGACCCGCTTTTATCGGCATGACCTGCGCTGGCGCGGAGAAGCCTGTTTTGTATCGTGACAGGAAAGAGATATGCTTTCCTTAAAGTTAGTGCGTAGCTTGAAGTGGATATCCTTTTTACTTCTGCTATATGTGTCGTTGGGCACAAACTTTTTTGGCAATATAGGTGCGCTCGTCGCAAGCCGGGGATATTTCATCCCGAAAGAATCCTCTCTTTTTACCTTCTCCGTTACGTTGGACAATATAGGCAATGGAGAATACTGGCTGTATGGAGAAGATGATGCCTTCTACTATTATGCCGGTGTGATGCCGTATGCCGTCATGGCAAAGGATGTGCCCTGCCCCGGTTTGGACAAGCTGGATTACAGGACCTGGTGCGGCGTGGTCGTCCCGAAGCATGACGGCTATCCGCAATGATCATTTGTCTCTTCTTTTGGGCGGACTAGGGCCTGTTAACACAAATTTTGCAAACAATTTTAATAGATAAGCCAAGAAGACTGTATGCGCATCGCTTGCTTTTGGGACGAGGGTGCCTCGTGTCTTTGACTCTTCCCCCGATAAAAGCGCGCTGGGGAAGGGAAACCCGCTCCCGCGCTGGCAGCGACCCAACGGGCGGCCGCAGGCCGTGTCCGTTAGGCGATGCAGGAGCCTTACGGACATCGACAGCAGAGCGAGGGCTTTCCCTTCCCCCCAAACAGGCAACGAATAGTGTTGGCCCTGGAACAATTTCGGTTTGAAACGCGCTATGCGTTTTGCCCAGGCTGCCGGTCATTTCCAGGCAGGTGGATGCACATGTCCGCATCCCAGAGACTGCGATAGCCCCAGAGCAGCGCGCTGAGCACCGTCAGGCAGACAGTGGCGCAAATGGCCATCATGATGCTGCCCTGATACAGGATGGCCGTGGCCGGGTCGGCTCCGGCAAGGATCTGGCCGGTCATCATGCCCGGCAAAAAGACGATGCCCATGCCCAGCATGGAGTTGAGCGTGGGCAGGAGCGCCGTTTCCAGTGCTGTGCGTACGAGTGGAAAGAGGATGTGCTGCGGGCGCACGCCCAGATTGACCAGCGTACGGATGCGTGCCTGCTGTCCTTGCAGGGCCGTCTCAAAGCTTTTGAGCGCCAGACTGAGGCCGGTCATGGCATTTCCCATGAGCATTCCCCCCAGCGGGATGACATATCGCGGATCGAAGGCGTTTTGCCGCGCGATGCAGGTCACAAAAAATACGGTGGAAAGCAGGCCGCAGCAGGCAAGGCAGCAGGCCACGCAGCAGGCAAAGCGGCGGTTGAGCTGCGGATGACGTCCCAGCACGGTGCGGATGGTGAAGCCCGTCATGAGCGCCAGATATCCGACTGTCAGCAATGGATGCGGATGGGCAAAGAGCCAGGTCAGCACAAAACCGGCCAGGATGAGCTGAAGGGTCATGCGCAAGCCGGCCATGAACAGGAGGCGCGTCTGCGCGATGCGACAGGCTTTCATGATGCCGCCCACCATGAGCAGGAGGACGTAGGCCAGCAAAAAGGGCATTATCTGGGAAAGCAGCGAGGATTCTATGATCGTCGAAGGTTCGTTGTAGAGGGAGTGGAGCCTTGGCGACTCAGGCGAGTTCCAAGAGGTTGTCGGCAAAACTGGCGGTCAATCCTCTATCATGACTGACAAGAATGACGCTTATGCCGTGCTGCGCGGCAAAGTCACGCAGATTGTTCATGAACCGGCGGGCCGTGTCGCCGTCCAGAGCCGATGTCGGCTCGTCCAGCAGCAGGACGCGCGGTACGAAGGAAAGGCATACGGCCAGGAATACCCGCTGGCGCTCTCCTCCGGAAAGCGTGCCGCACGGACTGTCCGTGGATAAGGGGCAGGCGCAGAGATCAAGAAAGCGCCGCATACCGGTGGGATTTGGTTCCGGCAGCTCGCGCAGCGCATAGAACTGCCGGAAGTTGTCGGCTATGCTGCCGTCGCAGAGAAAGACCTCCTGTCCGGCCAGCAAGACGTCACGTCTGAGTTGCAGCGGGTCACAGGCGCGTATGTCCTGACCGTCAAAGGCGGACTTGGCCGGTGCTGGGGACGAGCGTCCGGTTGCAGAGGCGCAGCAAGGTGCTTTTGCCGCAGCCGCTGGGACCGCAGATGATGTTGATGCCCTGCCGCTGAAAGGCGATGTCGGGATAGCGGATCCCGGCAAAGGAAAGGTCGTGGGTAGTCAGGATGGGCTGCAAGGTCGGAGGATGGGGCATCACAGGGCTTTTTCCTCATGGCATGATGGAGCGGGTTGAACGGAGGCGGCTCTGTGGCGCATGATCACGGCGCACGGTCGAAGCTGCGGAAAGCATTCGGAGTGACGGCGCAGGCTGTGCCGTACCTGCCGCCCGAACGGGTACCCACACATCTTCCGCTGCCTGCGCGTCCAGCGGCAAAAATCCAGCTCACTTTTTACCTGCCCTGCTCTGCAGAGGCAGACGCCTCTCCCTCGCATGGCTCTTGATGGGCGTCAGCTGTCATGGGGAAAAGCATACTCAGAATAAGGCGCATTGCCGGCCAAGAGACACATTTTCCGCTGGCCTTTCCAGATCGGGGACGTTTCATGGGCCATTAGGGCCTGTCAACACTATTCGTTGCCTGTTTGGGGGGAAGGGAAACCCCTCGCTCTGCTGTCGATGTCCGTAAGGCTCCTTTGTCGCCTAACGGGTACGGCCCTGCGGGCCGCCTTTCGGTCGCTCCCTTCCCCCCAAGCCCCCCATCCCTTCCCCAGCGCGCTTTTACCGTGGGAAGAGTCAGGGACACGAGGCTCCCTTGCCCCAAGGGCAAGCGGAGCGTATACAGCTTATTTGTCTTATCTATTGAAATGGTTTGTAAAATTTGTGTTAACAGACCCTCAGGGAATGCCTAGAACAGATCGGCGTCCGCCGGCATACGCTCCCAGCAGATGCGCCCTTTTTTACGAAACTTGCGCAGCAGGACGTAGATGCTGCCGGGACCGCCGTCATGCGGCTGTGCGGTGCAAAATGCCAGTACGACACGTTTGAACGGGTCTTGCGTCAGCCATGTCTGCAGCTTGCCGCGCAGGATGCCTATGCCGTCCGGCGAATTCTTGCCGCGTCCGGGCACGAGCAGCACAGTGCGCAGACCCTTGTACCATGCGCCGCGCATGAAGCCGCGCAGCGTTTCAAAGGCTTGCAGGACGTTGAGGCCGTGCAGGTCGAGGTGCGCCTCCGGACTGAGCGACCCGGAGCGCAGCTTGCCCATGATGAGCGGGTCCAGCCCTACCACATGCCCTTCCAGATATTCGTCCGTGAAGGAGAGCGCAAATTCCAGTTTGCCGTCCAGAAAATCCTGCAAGGAAGTATCCGCCGCCGGAGGCGGCGACTGAGGATTGACGGCCGGGGCCACGGCTCTTCCCTTACCGGCCAGGGGGGCCACTTGCTTCATGGCCAGCAAAAAGGCGTCTTCTTCCTCGCTGATGGGCTGACTGTCCGGCATGGTGAGGGGAGCAGGCGTCTCCTTGGCGTTGGCTGGGGATGCGGAGCGTTCCGCTGCATCCGTGCTGCGCTGACGAGCTTTTTTCATCTTTTCCGTGAGGTCGCTGTGCTCATCGAGCGAAAAGCCCTGTCGGGCCGTCCGTGAAGGAGCCGTTTTTTCCACGCGGGTCATGGCCGCCAGGAACAAGGCGGCATCGGCGTCGTCATCCTTCGGGGCATGACGTCGCTTGCCGTGGGACGCGGACGCTCCGTCCGTCGGAGCATGGCCCCCGCGGCGGGGAAAGGCCTTGTGATCAAGCGAGGCAAAGGGATTATTGAAGCGGGAATTGCCGCTATCGTCGGAGTGTGCCTTGTGGGACATGGCGGACCCTCTCGGAAAAAAAAGCCGCGGACAAGCCGCGGCTTTTTCAGGTTCTGCTGGAAGGGTTATTGCGCCGCGGCGGGCGTTTCCGCCGCAGGGGCCGTCGGCGCGCCCTCGGCAGGCGTGGCGGCGTCGGGCGTGGCGGCAGGAGCCTGCGGAGCAGCCGGAGCGCTGTCCTCGATGCTCACCGGCGGCGTGCTGAGGATCTGCGATTCATCGGAAGCCGTACGCGGGCTGGTGACATAGGTATAGCTCAGGGACGTGATGACGAAGATGATCGCCATGAACGCCGTCAGTTTGGCAAGGATGCCCCCTGCGCCCGCGCTGCCGAACACGGAGGTGCTTCCGCCTCCCCCGAAGATGACGCCCATGCCTTCCTTGCCCGCCTGCAGGAGGATGAGGATGACAAGGAGAACGCAAACAATGATGTGAAGCGTTAAGATAAGGGTTTCCACTGCTTCCTCCGGGAAATCCCTCTTCAGGCATTGCCTGAAGTCCCGCGCCGTTCTGCAACGGCACGGACGGGATTAGGCAAAGATGATCTGGGCGAAAGAATCCGCGTCCAAAGAAGCGCCTCCTACCAGAAGGCCGTCCACATTGTCAAGGGCCAGAAGACCGGCGGCATTGGCAGGCTTGACGCTGCCGCCGTACAGCAGCGGCGTGCTCTCCCCTGCCGCCCCGATGACCTCGCGCAGCAGCTCGCGGGCGATGGCGTGGGCTTCGCTCGCTTCTTCCGGCCCGGCGACCTTGCCGGTGCCGATGGCCCAGACCGGTTCGTAGGCGACGGCCAGACGACTGACGTCGGCGGGAGCGACCTCCGCCAGACCGGCCTGGAGCTGACGCTGCAGAACGGCACGCAGCTGACCGCTTTCCCGCTCGGCAAGGGTCTCTCCGATGCAGAGCATGACGGAAAGGCCCTGAGCAAGAGCAAAAGCCGTCTTGCGGCCTACGAGTTCGTCACTTTCCAACAAGACGTGGCGGCGTTCGGAATGGCCCGTCAGCACCCAGGACGCTCCGGCATCCTGCAGCATACGGGGGGAGATCTCACCGGTGAAAGCCCCCTCTCCGGCGGGATAGACATCCTGACCGCCGGTAGCCGCACAAGACACGCCCTCAAGGGCCGCAGCCACCTCGGCAATGGCCGTGAACGGCGGGTAGACGATGACCCGGCGTCCATCAGGCTGTTTTTCCGTCAGGCGACGGGCTAGGGCCGCAGCCGTTTCACGAGCTTCGGCCCGGGTTTTGTACATTTTCCAGTTGGCGGCAATAATCTTTTGCATGATGGGATCCATTCAGGCCCTGACGAGGCGCTCGTAGATCAGGGCATCCTCGTCCGGGGCTCGGTAATAGTTGCGGCGTCGCCCCACCGGGCGAAAATCAAAGCTTTCGTACAGGCCAATGGCTGGAATATTGCTTTCTCGCACTTCCAGCAAACTCTTTTTGATACCCATTTTCCCCGCTACTTGCAAGGCCATTCCCAGTACCCGGCGTCCGAGCCCCTGCCTGCGGCGCTCCGGCGACACGGCGATATTGAGTATTTCCAGTTCATCCGCGCTGTGATAAAAGGATATGTAGGCCGCTAGTCCCGCCGTCTCCACCAGTCCGAAGGCGGCAAAGGCCGGCTGACGGAAGGCGGCGCGGCACTGCTCCGCTGTCCAGGGCTGGCTGAAACAGCGTTTTTCCAGACTGAACATGGCCTGCGCGTCCTCGGCGTGCAGGCGGCGAAATGTCAGACCCGTCTCAGGTGTATTCATGCGGAATCGTTCCTTGCTGGCGGGCGCGCACTCCCTGCTGGAAGTCGTCGATGCCCGTAATCGTCCTTTTTGCCGTCTCGCCGAGCGCCTTGTGCGGGAGCAACGGCTTGTCCATAGGGAAATCTGTCTGCTGGTGGGGAGCCGGGAAGGCATATTGCTGGCTGCAGGTCCACACGGTTGGGACTTTTTTGCGCGCAGTCCCGTTCCTGCCGGGGCATCTTTGCTGGACAGCGTCGAGGCGCTGGCCCTGCGGCTGGGGCTGGGGGACTGTCGCCTGCGCGAGCTGGGCACGTTACCGCCCTGTCCGGCCACGGATCTGGCCTTTGTTTCCCTGTTTTCGCTGCGAGTCGCCTCTTCCCGTATGCGCCTGATGGCCGAGGATACCGCCACGCGTCTGCTGCTGGATCGGGAGGAGTTCCGGGGACTGGCCCTGCATGGCGGGGAGCTGCTTTCTCCGCTTGTGCGACATGCCGTTCTGGAAAGTTCGCTGCTGGACTGAACCGCCTGTCTGTTTTTTTCCTGACGGGATAAAGGCCGTCAGGCGGCTCTATGCCGAGGGACCAGCCTGCGCGGCCGTTGGCCTCATGCACATGACCGTTGGTAGCCAGTATCTCGTCTCCAAAGTTGTAGGGAGCGCCGTCGCTGCGGCTTATCCGTCCCCCGGCTTCCGTGACGAGCAGTATGCCGGCCGCCACATCCCAGGGTTTGAGTCCCTTTTCAAAATAAGCGTCCAGCTGGCCGGAAGCCACATAGGCCAGATCGATGGAGGCCGCCCCCATGCGCCGGAGGTTCTGCACCTGCGGCAGGATGACGGCAAGCTGTGCCATGATGTGCTGTAAACCTTCACGGACATCATACGGGATGCCCGTGGCCACCAGACTGTCCGTGAGCTGATCCGCTCCGCTGACCGAGAGGCGGACGCCGTTGCGGAAGGCCCCGCCGCCGCGGTAGGCCCGGTAGCATTCATGCAACATGGGCACGTTGACCACGCCCAGCAACGGTTCACCTCTGTCCCAGAGGGCGACGGAAGTACCGACATGGGGCAGGCGGTGGACGAAATTGGTCGTGCCGTCCACCGGGTCGATGATCCAGCACAGCCCGTCAGTGCCCGGTCCGAAGGAATCGCCCTCCTCGGCAAGGATGCCCGCTTGCGGCAGGATCTGTTGCAGCTCCTGTACGAGAAAGGCTTCCACGGCCTCGTCGGTCTCAGTGACAAGGTCGGTACGGCCCTTGTGGCGTACATGGCTGGGATGCCGCCAGTGTTCGAGGATGATGTCGCCGCTGCGGCGTACAAGCGCTTCCACTTTGTCCGTAAGTGCGGACAGATTGCAGGAAAGATCGTACATGGCGCGTCAGTTGATGAAAACGGGTTGATACAGCTTGCGGTCCAGCATGGCCTTGGCGGTCCCGCGCAGCACTGTGGTCAGCGGTTCCTTGTCCACAAAGACCTTGAGGCGCGTTTCACGCGCGATGCGTTGATCCAGGCCCCGGAGCAGAGAACCGCCCCCGGCCATGAGCAGACCGTTACGGTGGATGTCCGCGGCCAGTTCCGGCGGAGTGCGTTCCAGCGTCCGCAGGACGGTCCCGACGATGGCCTGTATGCACTCGTTGAGGGCCTCGCGGATATGCCCCTCACCGATGGTGATGACTTTGGGCGCGCCCTCCACAAGATCCTTGCCGGAAACCTCCAGACGGGGAGAATCGGGGCGCGGTACAGCGTTGCCGAGGATCTTTTTGACGTTTTCTGCCGTTATTTCACCGACTTCAAGCCGAAAGACATCCCGAAGATAGCGTTGTACGGCCATGTTCATGGCGTCTCCGGCCACACGCACCGACTGGGAGACGGCGATGCCGGACAGGGTGATGACCGCCACCTCACTGGTGCCGCCGCCTATGTCGAGCACCATATTGCCCAGCGGCTCGCCTACGGGAAGGTCCGCTCCCAGCGCCGCGCCCATGGGCTCTTCCACCAGTGAGACGTCATGCGCACCGGCCAGATGTGCCGAATCGATGACGGCGCGTTTCTCCACCTGCGTGATGCCGGTGGGGATGCAGATGACCATGGACGGCTTGACCAGGCGCAGACCGGTGATGGTCTTGCGCACAAAGTAGGCGATCATGGCCCGCGTCACGTCAAAGTCCGCGATGACGCCGTCTTTCATGGGACGGATGGCCCGGATACGCTGCGGGGTCCGTCCCAGATATTCCCGCGCTTCGCTCCCCACGGCAAGCACTGTGTTCTTCTGGACATCCACGGCGACCACGGAGGGCTCGTTGATGACGATGCCATGCTTGCGGGTGAACAGCAGCGTATTGGCTGTCCCCAGGTCCATGGCGATGTCCTGGGCGAAAAAGCGGCGAAGCAGATGCGGCAGCATGGCTATTCTTCACCGGCATGGGGGTGCGGCGCATTGTCCGGATCGTACATGCGGGAACCGCTGGTGTGGACTTGCGCTCGCGGCAGCATGTTGCGCAGCCTGGTCTTGAGGTAGAGGTTTTCCAGGAAAAGGGCCAGATGATCCACAGCCAGCTGGACGAAGCTGCGCAGGGCCTCGTCCATTTCACGGGGAGCGGTATGAGCAAGGCAGAGCACGCAGCGCGTGCTCCTGTTGACGATGACCGGCATACAGATGACGGCCTGGAAATCCGGCATGTCCGGGAGCTTGGCAAAGAGCATGGTCCCCTGTCCGCCGTTGCTGCCTTCCACGAAAACGGGCTGATCGTTGTTGAACACCCATCCCGCAAGGCCGCTGCTCATGCTGAACTCCAGCATTTCTCCTTCGTTGAGCAGCAGCGGGGCGGATTCGCATTCAAGGCAGTAGGCTTCGCCGGGACGCACCACCGAAGCAAAGGCGCAGTAATCGAAATTCGTGGCCGCTGCCACTGTTTTCAGATAATTCTGGATGAACTGCGGCCAGCGTTTATGGTGGAAGCGCAGGTTCTGGATGACGCAGAGCTGGGCAAAATAGCGGGAGATGTCCCCTCCCAGCGGTTCCGCCACGCCCTGCGCGGCCTGCTGGCGCGTGATGAGCTCCGCAAACATCTGCAGGATCTTGTAGTCCTTGTCCGTGAAGGAGTACTGGCGCTTGCTGTCCACGCACAGCGCTCCCCCCGTGGGCACGGGGCATCCCATGAAGGCCTTGACCCCGCCTTCTTCCCCTTCGCGGTAATAGCCCAGCGTACTCTGATGCTTGTCGAAATTGGGCACGACCAGCGGCTGGCGGTTGCGCAGGATCCAGCCCACGAGCCCCTTGCCCGGCTGGATGGTGCTGCCCTCCGCGATGCCGTCCCCCAGGCTGAAGGCGGCAACCAGACGATGAAGCTCTCCCTCGCCTTCCGCGTTTTCCTCCGGCAGGAAGAGAACGGCGGAATAGGCGTCGAAAACGCTGCAGACGATGCTCAGGACGTGCTTTTCAAGGATATTGTTCATAGGTGTGAGGGGGGATGACCGATGTTGAGGGTATGGCCCGTCATCACGGACGACGGCGCTACGATACCAGAGGAAGGGACCGGCCGCAACTATCCTGTGTTCGCCGTATTTTTTGTAAAAAACGGCAGGCAGGGGGCTGGAAATCGACAGAAAAATATCGTAGAATCATTCACTACGCGGAGAAGGTGACACATGCTCAAATGGCAAGAAGTTTTCAGCAAGAACGGCCTGCCCTGGCAGGACGCCGAAACGCTTGCCGAGCCGTTGTCGTGCAGCAGCCTTGCCCAGCTCAAGTCCTTTCTTGATGCGGTACATATTCGTTTCTGTCTGGTCAAGCCTTTTCAGGAGTCCAAGGGCTACCCGCTGGTGGAGTCGCGTGAGCTGCTCCCTTCCTTTGACAACGATATGTTCGAGCACAAGGATCTGCCCGGCTTTGCCATGGTGGCCTTTGCCCGGCAACTGCATTATTTTTCCGAGATCTTCCAGTACGACAAGCTGCATCCGGTCATCACCGAGGTGGAGGGCGTGCCCTGCTGCCCGCTGGAAAGCCAGGTCTATCACCAGAATCTGGAGACCCTGGCTTCCCGCCTGCCGCGCCTGCATCAGGACGTTTTTCGGCAGCAGTTCCGCACGGCGGACACCTCCCTGCTGGACACCTACCCGGCGCTCGTGCCCTATCTCTGCAGCATGGACAGGGCGCAGGTGCTGGCGCTTGATGCCGGGCGGCAGTTCCATCTGGCCGGCATCTTCGCCTCCTTCCCCTCGGATATCGACAGCGAGCTCAAGCGCTTCGGCATCCGCATCGGCAAGTTCGTCTACGGCGACAACGAGCTGTACGAACGCAACCGCATGTTCGTCTATCAATATCTTATGGAGCTTTACGGCTTCCCCATCGTGTCCGAACGCCGCACCTCGTCCGCCCTCTTCGCCCGCAAGCTGCACAAGATGGGGGAGCGCTTCCTGCTGCGCGTGCTGGGGCAGACGGACCGAACCCTCACCACCTATACGGCGGACGGCGAGAACCGCCGCTATCCCCTGCTGGAAAAGATCGCGCTCGTCAAGGTGGACGAGGATCAGGAAGAAGTCATCGAGCGCATCGAGGAAGGCGGCTTTTTCCTCGACAGATCCCGCCGGGTCGTCATCATCCGTGTCACCTACCGCCAGCACAGTTTCGATCAGAGCAATGTCCGGCAGGATCGTGCCCTTTCGGTCGCTTTCCAGGAAGTGCTGCATCCCTTGACGGGGCAGCCGCTGCCGGGCCTCAACATCATCAAGGACACCACCAATATGTTCCTGCGGCTCAACGACATCGTACGCGGTGAGTATTCGGGCCGCATCGTCTACAAGCGTACCGAAGTGGTGGAAAATACCGATACCGACGAAAAACGGCTCAAGTTCCTCTATGCCTGGCTGACCAAGCATCAGCGCCGCATGATCAGCTACAGCGACGAATTCTTTTCCAACGTGAGCAAGGTCCTTTCCCGTTATCTTTATGCGCCGGAAAACGACGAGGCCTTTGAGACCATGCGCGAGCTGCACCGCGAGGTCTGCACGCGCTTCAGCTATATCCAGCAGGCAAGGCGCGTACGCATCCTGGAAGATCTGCGCCTGCGTACCTTCAAGGGGACGCGCATCACCTACCGTCAGATGATGCGCGAGGCGCTCGACCAGCTCACGGATCTCAAGTTTGAGATCTCCACGTTCTTTCCGGATCTTGTGGACGCCATCATGAAGTGTGTGGAGGGAATTTTGTCCGACCGCTACATGCTGCGGACGTATATGGAGCCTGCGGAAGAACAGTTGAGCAAGGCCGGGCTTGAAATACGGCGCAATTATGGCAAACTGGTATCTCTGCTGGACGGCTTCAAGGCCGTCCGCAAGGCAAGAACCCATAAGGACGAGGCCCTGTCGTGAGCGAACATCGTTTTTATCTTGCGCCGGAGAGCTGGCCTGACGCCCCGCAGGGCGAGGCCCTGCTGGAGGGACAGGAGGCCGTGCATCTGGCGCAGTCCCTGCGTCTTGGTCCAGGGGCGGATGTCACCCTTTTGGACGGCAGAGGACGCGCCGGTCTGTTCTCCGTCGTGGAGTGCGGCAAGCGCCGGGTGCGTCTCGTCTGCCGCAGTGTGGACATCTCTCCTGAACCCGTCTCCCGGCCCATCATCGCCTTGGCCTTCAGCAAGGCCGTACGGCGTGGTTTTTTCATGGAAAAGGCCGTGGAGCTGGGCGCATGGGAGGTCTGGCTCTGGCAGGGGGATCACAGTCAGGGGCGTCTGCCCGCCGATATTCGCGATTCTTGGCAGAATCAGATGATCGCCGGAGCCAAGCAGTGCGGCAACCTCTGGCTGCCGCAGATCCGCGCCCTGTCCGGAGGGATCGGTGAGGTGCTTGCCTTGTCCGAACAGGTGGACCAGCGCATCCTGCCGTGGGAGCTGCAGGACGGTTCCTCCATGCTGACGCCTGATATGGTGGGGCGGCCCGGCACGACCCTTTATGTCATCGGCCCCGAGGGCGGCTTTTCTTCGCGTGAACTGGAGGCGCTGCGGGCGGCTTCTTTCCGCATGGTCAGTCTGGGGCAGCGGGTCTTGCGCTGCGAGACGGCGGCAACACTTTGTCTGGGGATTCACTGGTGGGCTTCGCATCTCACGATCAACCGTCCCTCCTGAGCAGCGGCGAGGATTCCGCCCGCCCTCTTCCGGAGCGGCTGCGCCCGGATGGTCTGGATCTTTTCCTTGGGCAGCCGCATCTTGCGGCCAAGATCCGCTCCTTCATGCAGGCTCCGCGCCTGCCGAGCCTGCTTTTTTTCGGACCGCCCGGCTGCGGCAAATCCACCCTGGCCCTCTTGCTGGCGCGCGCCAGCGGCAAGCGTTATCTCCGCATCAGCGCGCCGGAAGCGGGCTTGCAGCATCTGCGGCGGTCACTGGCTGGGGTGGAGGTGCTGGTGCTGGACGAACTGCACCGTTTTTCCAAGGCCCAGCAGGATTTCTTTTTGCCGTTGCTGGAATCCGGCGAGCTGACGTTGCTGGCCAGCACGACGGAAAATCCCTCCTTCAGCGTGACGCGGCAGCTCCTTTCGCGCCTGCATGTGCTGCGGTTGCGCCCGCTGGGGCGGACGGAGCTTATGGAGCTTGCGCGGCGCGGCGCGGAATCCTTGCATATCGTTTTGGATGACGCCGCCCGGGAAGTGCTGGCGGCCGCGGCGGGCGGCGATGCTCGTACCCTGCTCAATCTGGTGGAGTATGCGGCCGCCCTTCCGGAAGAAAGCCGCCATGCCGAATCGCTCAAGGCCGCCCTGCCGGAAATGCTGGCCCGGCATGACAAGGATGGCGACAATCATTATGAGCTGGCCTCGGCGCTCATCAAGTCCATCCGCGGCAGCGACGTGGACGCGGCTCTCTTCTACCTGGCCTGCCTGCTGGAAGGAGGCGAGGATCCCCGCTTCATCTGCCGTCGTCTTATCCTGTCGGCGTCCGAGGATGTGGGCCTGGCCGATCCGCAGGCGCTGCCGCTGGCTGTGGCCTGTCAGCAGGCCGTGGAATTCGTGGGTATGCCTGAGGGCTTCATCCCCTTGGCGGAGACCGTCGTCTATCTGGCGCTGGCTCGCAAGAGCAATTCCAGCTATGCCGCCTATCTCAATGCTCAGCGCGAGGTGAAGCTCAACGGCGTGCCGCCTGTGCCGCTGCACTTGCGCAACGCCACGACCCAGCTGCAACGGGAGTGGGGGTACGGCAAGGACTATAAATATCCGCACAATTATCCTGAGGGGTATGTGGAGCAGGTCTATCTGCCGGACGAAGTGCAGGGGCGACGTTTCTACCAGCCAAAGGACTGCGGGGATGAGGCGCGCCTGAGTCAGTGGTGGCGCAGGATACATAAAATTCACAAGGATGGCTGACGGATGAAAATGCCCATGCCCTTTGACGACAGTTTTTTCAGCCGCAAGTTCCTGACGGAGGACAGCTACCGCAGCTCTGCCCTGCCTGCGGTCCCGTCGCCGGGCCTGCTGCGCTCCTGCGGTTTTTATTACCGGCTTTTTCTGGGGCCTGTGCGCTGGCTGTGCGCCAAAGCCGCTCGTGGCGAGTGCACGGATGCGGCCTGGGTACATGCCAGCGCCTGGGTCGCAGAATTGATGGAGGGGTTGGGGTGTCCCATATTCGTGGACGGTATGCGGCATTTTGAACAGCTTGACGGGCCGTGTCTCTTTGTGGGCAACCACATGAGCACCCTGGAGACTTTTTTGCTCCCCAGCATCATCCGTCCGTTTCGGCCTGTGACCTTTGTGGTCAAAAAGAGCCTCACCACCATGCCCTTTTTCGGGGCGGTCATGCGCTCGCGTGATCCTATCGTCGTGGAGCGGGTCAATCCCCGTCAGGATCTGGCCGCCGTACTGGAGGGCGGGCAGCGCCTGCTGGAAAAGGGCATCTCCGTCATCGTCTTTCCGCAGAGTACGCGCTCCCGGCAGTTCAGCGAAGAACATTTCAACACTATCGGCATCAAGCTTGCGCGTAAGGCGGGCGTTCCTGTGGTGCCGCTGGCCCTCAAGACGGATGCCTGGGGCAAGGGAAAGCGTGTCAAGGAGCTGGGCCCGGTACGGCCCGGTATGCCGGTACGCTTTGTTTTTGGGGAGGCCATGACCATCAGCGGCAACGGCAAGGCGGAACATGGCGCCATCTGCGCGTTCATTCGCGATCACCTTGCCCGTTGGGAGGCCGAGGACGGCGTAAACGGTGCGGCGTGAGTCGTAAGCTGTTTCGTTTCGCTGATTTGCACTTGAAAAAAGGGACGCTATGCGTCCCTTTCTTTATGTCTGTATGCCGGATTCGGTCCCCGTGAGAGATTTTCCTATGGTGGGTCGAGGTGACGGAGGCAATTTTTTTAGAGCGTTTTGCCTTTGAAAAGAGCAAGGCGCGAGGCGACGGCAACAGCGCCGCCTGGCCCAAGCCAAGCGGAAAGACCGCGTTTTTTTCCGCGAAACGCCAACCGTATGCTTGGAACGTGAAGCGTTTCAAGCGGAAAATGCTCTAAGATTGATGGATCCTGCGGCCCTCTTCTGATGGCGTTGCTTTTTGATTTGAGGAGATCTGAGGAGGGGATCTGCGGTAGCCCCATCGAAAAATGTTGCGAGAGCAAACGAAAAAGGGGTCATGCTTTCGCATAACCCCTTGATTTTTCTGGTCGGGATGGCGCGATTTGAACGCGCGGCCTCAGCGTCCCGAACGCTGCGCTCTAGCCAAACTGAGCCACATCCCGTTGCGAAAAAGAACCTAGCCCAACGCGGGAAGAATTGCAAGCCTTTTTTTCATTTGTCAATTTTTTTTATCTGCGGTAGATTTTTTTTGTTGAGCGATGAACTACTTTAGCTCTGGAGCTTTCCCGTGGTACGAGTTCTTGTCGTTGACGATTCTACGTTTATGCGCAGCGCCATCGTGGCTCTGCTGGAAAAAGATCCTGAGATCACCGTTTGCGGTACCGCCAAGGACGGACAGGACTGTTTGGCCAAGGTTGCCCAGCTGCAGCCGGACATCATCACCCTGGATGTGGAAATGCCGCGCATGGACGGGCTGGCGACGCTCAAGGAACTGATGCGGACCAACCCCCTGCCCGTGCTCATGGTCAGCTCTCTGACGGCCGAAGGGGCGGAGACGACCCTCAAGGCTCTGGAATACGGAGCGCTTGACTTCATTGCCAAGGTGAGCGGCGCCGATCAGGAAGATTTCGGCGTCGAGCTGCGCCATAAGGTCAAGTCCATTGCCCGGCGCAAGGCATTCCTTCGCCTGCGCTATACGCGGACCAATCTTGAAGCCGGACGCGGCTCTCCCCTTTCCTCTTCCGCCGGCAGCGCCTCCTCCCTCGGTAGCGCTACGAATAGCGCCGCGCGCCCGACTTCCCTTTCTTCCGGTCTGGGCAGGACGTCCGGTGTGAGCAGCCTGTCCGGCAGCGCATCCGCCGCCTCTCGTCAGAGTACGGCTTCCCCCCGCCCGTCGTTGCGGACTTCCTCCCCGGCGGCAGGCGCGGGCGCCGCAGCATCGGCAGGCGGCATCATCCGTCCTTGCAGCGGAGCGCATGATATCGTCGTCATCGGCGTCTCCACCGGGGGGCCGCCGGTGGTGCAGAAGATCCTTTCCGCACTGCCCGCCAATTTCCCCGCCTGCATTCTGGTGGCCCAGCACATGCCGGCGACCTTTACCGGGCCCTTTGCCAAACGCCTCGACAGTGTTTGCCAGATCTCGGTAACGGAAGCCGCCAACGGCGACAAGATCCAGAACGGACATGCCTATGTCTGTCCGGGCGGCAAACATATCGGCATCCAGATGCGCGGACCGCTTCCGGAAGTGCTGGTGACGACGGAACCGACTTCCGCGTTGTACAAGCCCAGCGTCAATGTGCTTATGGAAACGGCGGGCAATGGTCTGGGCCGGCGGGTGTTGGGCGTCATGCTTACCGGCATGGGGTCCGACGGATGCGAGGGCGCCAAGGTGCTCAAGCAGAGAGGCGGTTACCTGATTGCCCAGAACGAGGCTTCCTGCGTCGTCTACGGTATGCCCAAGGCGGTCGTGGATGCGGGGCTGGCCGATCAGATTCTTGATGTCGAAGATATCGCCAAGGCAATAATGGCCTGCGTAAAAGGTTAGTTGACCCCCTACTCAAGGACACGATCATGCTCGACTCGTCTACCAATGTGCATCAGATACTGGAAAATCTTCAGAGCGAAGACAGTGACGCCATTCGCAGCGGTGCGTTTGCCGCGGGTGACGCGGGCCTTGAGGAGGCCCTCCCCTATCTGTGCAAACATCTGACCAGTGAAAATCTGGGCATACAGGAAGCGGCGGAGTACGCCCTGCGCAAGATCCGCGGCGCACGGACCGTGGATGCTGTGTTGCCGCTGCTGCGCCATGACGACGCTCCCATCCGCAATGTGGCCATGGATATTCTGCGCGAGATCGGCGTGGACAACATGCGTGCTCTGCGCGAATGGCTGCATGACGAGGATCCGGATGTCCGCATTTTCGTGTCCGATATTCTGGGATACACGCAGGATCACCTTGCGGTCCCCTTGCTGGGCGAAGTGCTGCTGCACGATCCCGAGGTCAACGTCCGCTATCAGGCGGCGGTGAGCTTGGGCACGCTGGGCTTCCCCGAATCTGTGGACTATCTGGCCAAGGCCATGATGGAGGACGAGGAGTGGGTGCAGTTCGCCGTGGTGGAAGCCCTGAGCCGCATCAATGACGAATCCACCATCCGGGCCCTCGTGCAGGTGTTGCCGGATGTCTCGCCTCTGGTGTGTTCCGCCATCATTGACGCCATCGGCAGCGTGGGCGACATCAAGACCATCCCTCTGTTGTTCAAGTCGCTGGAGAATGTCAGCGTGGCCTTGCGGCACAAGACCGTCAAGGCCATCGTCCAGATCCTCGGGGGACAGTCCCTGTCGCTGCTGACGCCTAAGCTCCAGGAGCGCCTGCGCGTCTATCTCCTGGATGCCCTGACGGACAATGATGAGGATATCCTCATGGCAGCCCTGCAGGGGCTGAGCTTCATGGGGGACGGGGAAGCCTCGCAGGCGGTATTCGATCTTGCCTGCCGTCTCGACCCCGATCAGTCGCCCGAACTGTATGAGGCGACCATCCGTGCCATCGCCTCCATCGGTTATAATGACGTCATCCGTGATGCGCTGACCAGCGGGGATGATCTGCATATCATGATCGCCATGGAAGCCTGCCAGCTCATGGGGGATCACCGGCCTGTCGAGGTCATCAAAAGCATTTTCTGGGATCTGGGCAGCGAACTGCAGCGCGCGGGCATGGCCGAACTTTCCCAGCTGGGGACGACCGAGGATATCCCCTTCTTCAAGGATGTCGTCGCTCGTTGCGATGACCCGGAGATCCTCAAGAGCGCTCTTATCTTCTTTGGTAATCAGCACGGTTGCGAAGATGCCTGCACGGTGGCTTTCAGCCAGCTCGATCACCGCTATGTGGACGTGCAGGAGATGGCCCTTGAGGCCTGCATCAACCTGCACAGCCCCATCCTCAATCAGCGGTTCCGTGAACGCATGAACAGCGATGACGACATGCAACGCCTTATGGCTGTCTATGCCATGGGGCGTTACAGCGTGACGGAAAACCTCAGCGAGATCACCGATGCTCTGGAGGATCAGAGCCCGCGCGTACGGCAGATGGCTGTGGAGGCGTTCCTCAATCTCGGTATCGAGGCCGAACGCTATTTGCCGCGCATCATCCCTCGTCTCTTTGATGAAAACAAGGACGTCCGCGCCGCTGTCGTCAATCTGCTCGGCCAGATCGGCACGCCGTCCGTCATGCCGCACTTGATGACAGCCCTCAATGATGACAATGACTGGGTGCGTATCCGCGCCGTCGAGGCGCTGGGGCTCAACAAGGCCATTGATGCGGTGCCGACGCTGGCGTCCATGCTGGAACATTCCAGCCCCATGCTCACCTTCAAGATCATTGAGGTGTTGGGCAAGATTGGCGGCAATGTCGCTTTCAGCGTGTTGCTGAGCATGATGGATCATGAAGATCCTGAGATTCAGCACGCGGCTGCCGAAGCCGTTGCCGCCATTCAGGCTGAACAGGAGTAATTATCATGAGCCAGCAGCGCCCTTCTTTTTTAAGTGGTGACGGCAAGCTCTCGTCAGAAAAGGACAAGGATTCTTCTCTGCGCAAGCCTGCCGAGGCTCCTCGTCCCTTTTCTTCCTTGCGCACCACAACGGGAACGACCGGCAGTACGCTGGGGTCAGGACTGGGCGCCGGTTCCGACAAGCCGGAATCTCCTTTTCGTTCCTCGTTCGGCAGCCAGACCAGCGGCAGCGCGTTGGGGAGCGGATCCGCCTTTTCTTCCGGCTTGCGCAGCGGCACAGGACTAGGGGGGGCCACCGGGGCCGGCCAGACAGGCAGTTTTTCCTCTGGTCTTTCCTCGCCCGCCCGTCCCTCGGCCTTTTCCCGTCCAGCGGTGCCTTCAGGGGCAGGAGCGGGAACGGCCACATCCGGGCTTGGCACGACATCCTCTCCTTTCCGTTCCACTCTGGGGCAGCAAGGCGGCGCAAACACGGCGGGGACTGGCGGACTGCGCTCCCCGTTGAGCAGCTTGAGCCGTACAGCCCAGGACTCGCAGGCGCGCACGGGGATGATGCCCTCTACTCCATTCCGGCCGGCAGGTCAGACATCGCCCTCCTCCGCGCCCACCTCTTCTTTTCGGACGCAGAATGCTCTGGGCGGGCCGCGTACGCCCTCGCCTACGTCAGCCTTTCGCCCTGCTCCCGGCAGTGGCATGTTGTCCGGCTCATCTACGCCCTTTCGCAAGGACTTGCAGATATCCGACGAAGAATTTCTGCAGTTGCGGGACTTCATCTATCAGGTGTGCGGTATCTTCATTGCGGAAAACCGTAAGTATCTGGTGGAAAACCGACTCTCCAACCGCATCAAGGAACTGAACCTCAAGTCCTACAGCGAGTATTACAATTTTCTTCGTTTCGACAACAGCCGTAAGGAAGAGCTCAACCGCCTTTTCGAAGTGGTCACGACCAACGAAACGAGCTTTTTCCGTAATCCGCCGCAGCTCAAGGTCTTTCAGGACTATGTGCTCAAGGAAGTCATCGACGAGTGCCGCAAGACAGGCCGCAAGCGCCTGCGTATCTGGTCGGCAGGGTGCAGTACCGGTGAAGAACCGTATACGTTGGCGATCATCCTGTATGAAGTGCTGAAGTCGGAGATCCGTTCGTGGGATATCAAGATCACCGCCAACGACCTTTCGGAAGCCGTTCTAGCGGCCGCCCGCCGAGGCATCTACAATGAGTATGCCCTGCGTACCACGCCGCCGGAGATCGTTTCCGCCTATTTCACCAAGGACGGCAATGTCTATAAGATCAAGCCGGAATTGAAACAGCTGGTTTCCTTTGGCCAGATCAATCTGAGCGACAAGGACCAGCTGCGGCGCGTGGAAAAGTCGCAAATCGTTTTTTGCCGTAATGTCATCATTTATTTTGACGATGATATGAAACGTAAGGTCATCAGCGCGTTTTACGACAATCTTGAACCCAACGGTATGCTGCTTATCGGTCATTCCGAATCGCTGCACAATATCAGCCGTGCGTTCAAGCCGGAGCACCATACCGGCACCATTGTCTATCGCAAGATGAGCTGAGGTCATGGCCGCCAAGATCCTTGCCGTTGCCAACCAGAAAGGCGGAGTGGGCAAAACGACCACTTCGCTCAGTCTTGGCGGCGCTCTGGCGCGCTTGGGCAAGCGGGTCCTGATTCTGGATCTGGATCCTCATGCCTGCGCAACGCTACATGCGCGTCTGTATCCTGAAACGGTCACCGTCAGCCTGTATGAACTTTTTACCGCTAAAGAAAGCGAGTGGCCTGCCGTTTGGGAACAGCTCATCCATACGCAGGCCATTTCGGGCATGGATATCGCTCCAGGCAGTATTCGCCTGAACGATCTGGAAGATGTCATGCATAACAGGACGTGCAAGGGAACGATTCTTGCACGCGCTGTGCGCAAGGTGCGCGACAGGTACGATTTTATCCTGCTGGACTGTCCGCCGCACATGTGCCTTATGCTCGTCAATGCTTTGCTGGCCAGCGATCTGCTGATCATTCCCATCCAGACGGATTTTTTGGCTCTGCACGGCCTGCGTCTGTTGTTTGATTCGCTGCATACGCTGAACAAGGTGTTGCCGTCGCCCATCCGCTACAGGGCCGTGGCCACCATGTATGACAAAAGGGCCAAAGCCTGTATGCATGTGCTGGAGTTGCTGCAGAAGAAGATGGATGGCGCTATTTTTGAGACCGTCATCGGCGTGGACACGCGTTTCCGTGAGGCCAGCGCTCTGGGTTGCACTATTTTTGATATAGATCCCAAGTCCCGCGGTGCGTGCGCATACGCCGACATGGCCGAGGAGGTGCTGAAATTATGGTGAAAACTCCTGCCGAATATTTTGCCGATCTGGATTTGCATCTTTCCGGCAAGGATGCGGCCACCGCGCCTCTTTCGCGTGCGGAACAGTCCTTTGTGGAAAAATATCTTGGCCCTGATGCGCTGGCGGGCATCCCCGTCATCACCGCGCCCGAACCGTTGATGCAAGGGGGGGCCGCCGTTCAGCCTGTGGCCGCGTCTCCGGCCCCTGCACTCGTGACGGCGTCATCGGCTGCGGAGCGTTCTTTTGCCGCCGCGACAGAGGAAGCGGAGCCTGTCGATGCGGTGGAGGATCAGCGTCGTTTGCTTTTTTCCGCTTCCGAGATCCAGCTGGTGTCCGTTCGCATCGCCGGAACGTCCTTCCTGCTGCCCATCATGGCCATCAGCGAGGTCCTGCGGCATATGCCGCTGGCACTGCTGCCGCGCGCGCCACGGCATGTGGCGGGCGTCATCAATCTGCGCGGAAGGCTCACGCCGCTGGTCCACCTGTGTATGCTGGTCAGCAGTGACGCCGCCCCCCGCTACAATGCGGACAGTCTGGTGGTGGTCTGCCCCTGCGGGGGGATACAGATAGGCCTTATCATTGACAAAGTGGAAAATATTTATACCGTGCAGCAGCAGGAACTCAACTGGAATCCCGAGACCCACTTCGGTGAAGCCGCGGAATGTCTCTATGCGCTCGCCCGCATCGGCGAGCATCTTTACGGCATTCTGGCGCCGGAACGCATCGGGCAGATCCTGTGCCGCTGACCGGAAGCTTTCAGTTATCCGGCAGACTTGCCAAGCCCCCTGAAACTCTCTAGACTCAGCTTCAAACGCCTTTGCACGAGGATGGCACGACATGAGCAAGCATATACTGGTGGTGGACGATTCCAAGACGATTCGCAATCTTGTGGCCTTTGTGCTCAAGGCCGAGGGCTTTCGTGTCAGCACCGCCGAAGACGGTCTTGACGCCATGGAAAAGCTGTACAGCCTGGAGCAGGTGGATCTTATCGTTTCCGACGTCAATATGCCGCGCATGGACGGCTTTACCTTCATCAAGAACATCCGCGCTCAGGATGCCTATAAGGATATTCCCATCATCGTGCTTTCCACAGAAGGCCAGGAGAAGGACATCCAGACCGGCATGGCGCTCGGGGCCAACCTGTACATGGTGAAGCCCGCCCAGCCAGAAAAAATGGTCCGCAACATAAAGATGCTGCTTGGCTAGCCGATATAACTAGGCAAGTGCGCCTGAATGGCATACTCTCAAGCCAAGTAGGTATGGTATGAGTCAAGATTTTTTTGATCCGGAACTCTTTGCCGACTTCATCAATGAAGCCAAGGAGCATCTGGAAACTATCGAGCCGAACTTGCTGGAGCTGGAAAAGGCTCCGGACAATCTTGCGCTTCTCAATGATATTTTCCGGCCCATGCACTCCCTGAAAGGGGCGTCGGGCTTTCTTGGGCTGAATCGCATCAATCAGCTTGCCCACAAGTCAGAAAATATTCTGGACGAACTGCGTAAGGGGACCATGGTGGTCACGCCCGAGATCATGGACGTGATCCTTTCCTCTACCGATGCCTTGCGCCAGATGGTCGAGAATCTTGAGGCGACGAATTCCGAAGGGGATGTGGAGATCGACCACATCATTGCCCAGATCGAAGCCATCATGAACGGCGAGGCGGCGGCTCCCGCTGCTGAGGCCGCACCGGCGGAAGCGCCCGCGGAACCGGCTCCTGCCGCCGTGGAGGCCGCACCGGAAGTCGAGGCTGCCCCTGCTCCCGAGGCTCCCGCACCTGCTGCCGAGGCTCCGGCGGCGCCTTCGTCTGAAGCCTCTGGGGCGGAAGAAAGCCCGGGCATGAGCAGCAAGGAGTGGGTCGCCAGCCTGCCGGATACGAAAGAGTACGCGCTCAACGCCTTTGGGGAGGCCCATCTCAAGGACTTCATTGATGAGTCTCTCGAGATTACCGGCAACCTCAATGACGGCTTGCTGCAGCTGGAAGAAGGCGACGGGCAGGGAGATCTGGTCAATGACCTTTTCCGCTTTTTCCACAATATGAAGGGAAACAGCGGCATCATCGGCTATAATGAACTGAATGCCCTGACGCATGAAGCGGAAACGCTGCTCAATAATGTCCGCCAGGGCAAAATGACGCCGACCCATGAGCTCATAGACCTGCTGTTGCTGGTCGTGGACGTCATGGAGGCGCTCGTCGGTCGAATCGACGTTGCCAGCGGTAAGACGCGGCCTTTTGATACCGAACCTATCCTGACGCAGCTGAAAAAGGCGGTGGCTGGTGAGGAGGTCGCCCTCCCCCCTGCGCTGATCGCTGCCCAGAAAGGCGGCAAGGCCGGAGAAGCCGGCGACGGCAAGCCTGTGGATGTGGTGACGCCGGTCATTATCCCCATGGGTGCGGAAGGAGACGATCTGGATGCCTTCCAGGCGACGATCAAGCAGCAGTTTGAGATCATCAATGCCGCGCTTGCCACGCTGCGCAAGGACGGGGCGCACAAAGATTCCGAAGATGCTCTTTTCCGTTGTCTGACGGCCATCAAGAATGCCAGCAGCTTTGTGGGCTTCAACGACGTCAAGGAATACGCTGAGCGGACCGCCGGCATCGTCGATCAGGGACGTTCTCAGGGTATCGACTTTTCCTTGATGGTGGACCTCATTTCGCAGGAGACCGCCATTATCGAAGAGATGGCGGCGGCAGCGGTGAAAAAGAAGCGTGAAGCCGCTCCCGCGGCGTCTGAAGCCGCAGCTCCCGCAGCTGAGCCGGAAAAGCCCGCAGCGGCTGCTCCCGCCGCTGAGCCTGCACCCAAGCCCGCTGCCGCAGCGGCTGCTCCCGCTGCACCCGCCGCCGCGGCCAAGCCTGCCGCGCCTGCTCCAGCGGCTGCTGCCAAGCCTGCCGCCCCGGCGGCCAAGCCTGCGGCGTCCGCCGCCAAACCCGCTGCCAAGCCGGCTACGGAGACGGCGCAAAAAAGCTCGTCCATCCGCGTGGATCATGAGCGTCTTGACCACCTCATGAACCTCATCGGTGAGCTCATCATCAACCGCAACCGCTATGCCCTCATCGCCCGTTCCCTGGAATCCGGCGGGACGGATGTGGACATTTCGCAGGTGGCGCAGAGCCTTTCGGAAACGACCTACGCCATGGCGCGCATTTCCGACGACCTTCAGGATACCATCATGAAGGTGCGCATGGTGCCGGTCTCTTCCGTGTTTTCCCGCTTCCCCCGTCTGGTGCGCGACCTTTCCCGCAAGAGCGGCAAGGAAGTGGATCTCGTTATGGAAGGCGAGGAAACGGAACTGGACAAGAGCGTGGTGGAGGCTATCGGCGACCCGCTGGTGCACCTTATCCGTAACTCCGTCGACCACGGCATCGAACCGGAAGATGTGCGTGTGGCCGCTGGAAAGTCTCCCAAGGGCCGCGTGACCTTGCGGGCATTCCACAAGGGGAACTCCGTCGCCATCGAGATCGAGGACGACGGTAAGGGGATCGACCCCGAAAAGATGCGCGAGGTGGCCATCCGCAAGGGGATCATCACGGCTGAAGAAGCCGCGCAACTGGATGATCGCGAAGCGGTTGAACTTATCTTCGCTCCTGGCTTCTCTTCCGCGGACAAGATTACGGATATTTCCGGTCGTGGTGTGGGTATGGACGTGGTGCGTACCAACATCAAGAACCTCAAGGGAAGCGTCAGTACCAATACGGAACTGGGCAAGGGCACGCGTTTCACGCTGAGTCTGCCCTTGACGCTGGCCATCATTGACGCCCTGATGGTCAATGTGTCCGGCCAGACCTATGCCATCCCCCTGGATGCGGTCTCGGAAACGACCAAGATCGAGTGCAGCCGCCTGACGGACGTGAAGGGACGTAAGGCTGTCACCCTGCGCGGTGAAGTGCTGGGTATCGTGGAACTGGCGGAGATGCTGGATCTGCCGCGTACGGATCCGCTGCCTGAAGTGCTCTCCGTCGTGGTGATCCATGATAACGACCGCCGTCTGGGTCTGGTGGTGGATCGTCTGCTTGAACGGCAGGAAATCGTTATCAAGCCTCTGGGGGCTTACCTTGGCGATTTGAAGGGCATTTCCGGGGCGACCATCATGGGCGACGGTTCGGTCATCCTCATCCTCGATCCGCATGAGATCTATGTGATGTCCACGTCCAAGGCCAGCAACAGCTTGGGCAATGAGCCGCCCAAGGGCGTTTCCCGTGCCTCCTCTTCCGAGTCTTCGGGGTGCGAGGAATTCACCATCTGACCGAGCAATCTGTTATCGTGCCTGAGACGGGCGTCACCTCAACGGGTGATGCCCGTTTTTTTAGAGCATTTTAGTTTGAAACGCTTTGCGTTTCCCAAACCATACGCCCTCCATACGGTCTGGCGTTTCGCGGAAAAAGCACGGTTTTCCGCTCACTTTCGGTCGGGCGGCGCTGTGCTCCACCTCGCACTTTGCCTTTTCAAAGGCAAAGCGCTCTATTCTCTATTCTCTCTCTCTCCGCTTAACGAGAGTTCCGAGCACAAAAAAACAGCACAGCAGCTTTTGCCACTGTGCTGTTCGCGTCGAATGTTATAAAAATCTCTGGAAGTCTAGTACGCGCGGATATATTCGTCCAGGCTTTCAGCCGAACAATTGCGGCTGACCCAAAAAGCGGAAGCCCAGACCATGAGCGCTGTTGCCTGTGTGTCATCCAGAGATTTGAGCTTGCTTTCCAGACTGGATTTGCTGGCACCGTGGCGCATGTGCACATGATTTATCTCACAGGCATCATGTACCCGCAACAACAGATAGGACAAGCGGGAATTATCCGGCATAAGCCGCATATCCTTGTGCGCTTCCACTATGGCTTTCAGCTCGGCGCCGGTGAACAGGGTCTTGATGTTGGTGATGGCCCGGAAAAACGTATCCACAGCCCACGGGAGAATAAATTCCGCTCCCGCGCTCTTGGTGCGGAAATAATCTTTGAGCCAGCGTTCCTGGTCCTCATTGATGCGAGCGGCGACCTGTGGCATGTTCCCCCCGGTAAATTGGGAGCAGACAGGATGCACGGAAAAGCACCTACAGAGAAAGCATCTGGTTTTCTGCTTTCTATCACATTGGCGTGGGCGTTCCGTTGCGCTTGAGCCTGCTCCAAACCCCTTATTTTTTCACGTACCTTTTCTCCCTATCGTACCAAAGGGAAAATATCAAGAAAAAATCTAGAAAATATCTTGCATCCCGTAGAGGCGACCGGCGGCACGACCCTTGAGCCAGGCGGCGGCCCGCAGGGCTCCCTGGGCAAAGGTCTCGCGCGAATGGGCCTGATGGGTGACCTCGATACGCTCGCCGGGGCCCATGAAGTAGATCGTATGGACGCCAACCACATCGCCGCCCCGGATGGCCTGGATGCCGATCTGCGCTTTGGGACGCTCACCGATGATGCCATCACGCGCCGAACAGCGAACGTCGGGCAGCTTCCAGCCGCGCGCCTCTGCGAGGCATTCGCCAAGGGTCAGGGCCGTACCGCTGGGGGAGTCCTTTTTGCGGTTGTGGTGGAGTTCCACCATTTCGATGTCGTACTTGTCGCCCAGCGCCTTGGTCAATTCGGGCAGGATCTTGCGCAGCACATTGATGCCCACGCTCATGTTGGATGACCAGAACAAGGGCGCTTTTTGGGCAAGTTCCGCAAGTTCGGCCCGCTGCGCCTCATCAAGGCCCGTTGTACCGATGACGGCGGCATGACCGCTTTCAGCGGCCTGCCGTGCGGTATTCAGGCTGACTTCCGGGGCGGTGAAATCAATGATCACGGCATCGGCGCAGTGGGCGAGCGCAGCGCGCAGGTCGTCGGTGATCAGGCAGCCGTTCCCGGCGCGGAGCTGGTCCAGATGATCGGCCCGATCCACCAGGGCCGCAAGGCTGTAGGTATCGTCCTCTTCGGCCAGCGTGGCGATGGTGCGTCCCATGCGCCCGCCGGCTCCCATGATGATAAGCGGCGTTGCCATAATGTCGTCTCTCCTTTGATCATGGACGTGCCGGGCTTATTCGCCCGCATGGAGCATGTCCAGAAATTCCTGCTCACTGAGGATGGGGATCCCCAGCTTTTCGGCCTTTTCGCGCTTGCTGCCGGCCTTTTCTCCGGCCACCAGATAATCCAGTTTTTTGCTGACGCCGCCCGCGATGGTCGCGCCGCTGGCTTCCGCCATCTTGGCGGCGTCGTCCCGTTTCATGGAAAGAGTCCCAGTGAAGAGGATGGTTTTTCCGGCCAGCGGGCCTCCAGCCGTGGAGGGCCGTGCGGCTTCCTCCGTGACCACAGGCCAGAGCCCCAGCGCGCGGAAGCGTTCCAGCATGGCGGCATTGGCGGCATTGGCAAAGAAAGCATGGATGGATGATGCGACTTCAGGACCGATATCCTCCATGCGCATGAGCTCTTCCGTCCCGGCCTGAGCCAGTGCATCAAGGTCGGCATAATGCCGGGCAAGCTGACGTGCCGTCTGCTCGCCCACATGCCGGATGCCGAGGCCGCAGATCAGGCGCGCGAGAGTGGCCGTGTGTCGGGCCTGCTCGATGGCGTCCACGAATTTCTGAGCCAGCGATTCGCCCATGCGCTCGTATTGCAGCAGTTCCTGCGCCGTGAGGGTGAAGAGATCCGGCGGCGACTGGACGCGCCCGCTGCTGACGAGCTGCTCGATCCACTTCTGGCCGATGCCGCCGATGTCCAGCCCGGCCTTGGAGACGAAGTGGATGATGGCCCGCAGGCGGATGGCCGGGCAGGCAAGATTGTCGCAGCGCCAAGCGGCCTCCCCTTCTTCCCGATGAGCGGGCTGGCCGCAGACCGGGCAAGTGTGCGGGAAGGCAAACTCCACCGCATCCGCCGGGCGTTCTTCCAGCACCGGGCCGACCACTTCGGGGATGACGTCCCCGGCGCGCTGCACGATCACCGTATCACCGATGCGGATATTCTTGGCCCGGATCTCATCCTCATTGTGCAGGGTGGCCCGCGAGACCATGACCCCGCCCACGGCCACCGGGTCAAGGATGGCCACCGGCGTCAGTACGCCGGTACGCCCCACCTGGATCTCGATGCCGCGCAGGATGGTGCGGGCCTGCATGGCCGGGAATTTGAAGGCCACGGCAAAACGCGGCGCACGGGCCGTATGGCCGAGAGCTTCCTGCGCTTCCAGATCGTCCTGCTTGGCCACGGCGCCGTCGATCTCCATATCGAAGTGTTCGCGCCGCTGTCGCACTTCTTCCACATAGGCTTCCACGTCGGCGGGACCGGCGCAGAGGCGGCCGGAAGGCGGCGTCTGGAAGCCGTAGTCCCGCAGTCGCGCCATAAGTTCGCTCTGATGCGTACAGGGCTGTGCCCCGCCCCAGTCCGCATCGCCCAGGCTGTAGGCCAGAAAGCGCAGCGGTACGGAACGGGTCGCCGTGGTATCCAGCTGACGGAGCGCACCCGCCGCCGCATTGCGCGGATTGGCGAAGGTTTTTTGCCCGAGAGCGTCGCGACGCTCATTGAGGGCGGCAAAGTCGGCCTTGAAGATGACGACCTCGCCGCGGACTTCCAGACGGGCGGGCAGCTCCCCGCCTTGCGCCGGTGGTCTGAGGCGCAGGGGAACGGTCTTGATGGTACGCACGGCGGCCGTCACCACTTCGCCGGTCTCCCCGTCGCCGCGGGTCAGGGCTTCGGTCAGGATACCGTTTTCATAGACGATCTCCAGCGCCAACCCGTCCAGTTTGGGGTCACACCAGAAGGCAAGCGGCGCTTCGGGCAGGGCCCGGCGCATACGTTCGACGAAGTCGCGCCATTCCTCAGCGTTGAATACATTGTCCAGCCCGTACATGCGGCGGCGGTGCGCCTTCTTGTCCAGTCCGCTCAAGAGACCGCCGCCCACGCGCAGGGTCGGCGAATGCGGGCTGCGCCATTGGGGATGAGCGGCTTCCAGTTCCTGCAGTTCGCGGAACAGGGCATCATAGGCGTCGTCGCTGATCTCCGGTGCGTCCAACGTATGGTAGCGGTAGTTGTGGTGCTCCAGTTGAGCTACCAAAGCGTCCATGTGCGCCTTTTCCGGCGACATTTGGGCGTCAGGCTGGGTAAAAAGCGGCAAATCATCAAAAGACATGATCACTCCGGCAGGGCGATAAGGCGGGAGCGCAGTGCCCGGATGCTGTCCCGCAGCTCGGCGGCCCGCTCAAATTCCAGATCGCGGGCCGCGGCCCGCATTTCCTTTTCCAGTTCGGCGATGCGCACGGCGGTCTCCTCGGCCGTGAGAGGGAGCTCCGCCTGTTCGTTGCGGGCGGCCGCCCTGCCCTTGCCGCGTCCGCGTCCGCCTTTGCCTTCGCTGTCCGCATAGAGGGCGTCCAGCGGAGAATCCAGGCTTTTGCGGGTGCTGCGCGGGGTGATGTGGTGCGCTTCATTGTAGGCGGCCTGCTTTTCCCGGCGGCGGGCGGTCTCGTTCATGGCGGCCTGCATGGAGGCCGTCACCGTGTCCGCATAGAGGATGACATGCCCGTGCTCATTGCGGGCCGCTCGCCCGAACGTCTGGATGAGCGAGCCCGTGGAGCGCAGAAAACCCTCCTTGTCCGCATCCAGGATACAGACCAGGGAGACTTCCGGGATGTCCAGTCCTTCACGCAGGAGGTTGATCCCTACCAGCACGTCAAATTCGCCGGTGCGCAGGGCGCGGATGATCTGCATACGCTCCAGCGTGTCGATGTCCGAATGCAGGTAGCGGGTGCGCACGCCCATATTGCAGCAGTATTCCGTCAGGTCCTCGGCCATGCGCTTGGTCAGCGTCGTCACCAGCACGCGTTCGCCCCGACTGACGCGGGCGCGGCATTCGCCCAGCAGATTTTCCATCTGTCCGGCCGTGGGCCGCACCTCCACTTCCGGGTCCACAAGGCCGGTGGGCCGGATGATCTGCTCCACCACGATGCCCTGCGCCTCGTCCAGCTCGTATTTGGCCGGCGTGGCCGAGACGTAGACGGCCTGATGCACGAGCCGGCGGAACTCCGCGAACTGCAAGGGGCGGTTGTCCAGCGCCGAAGGCAGGCGAAAGCCGTAATTGACCAGCGTTTCCTTGCGGGAACGGTCGCCCTTGAACATGCCGCCCACCTGCGGCACGCTGATGTGGGACTCGTCCACGAAGAGCAGATAGTCTTCGGGAAAATAGTTGAGCAGGCAGGACGGCGGCTCGCCCGGCTTGCGTCCGTCCATGTGGCGGGTATAGTTTTCGATGCCGTTGCAGTAGCCCAGCTCCTCGATCATTTCGAGATCGAGCTGGGTACGCTGTTCCAGGCGCTGGGCCTCCACCAGCTTGCCCTGCTCGCGGAACAGGGCAAGGCGTTCCTGCAGCTCCTGACGGATATCGTCGCAGGCGCGTTTGAGGTTGTCCTGCGCGGACACGAAGTGGCTGGCAGGATACAGGACGGTCTTGCTCACCTCGGCCAGCACGTCGCCGGTGAGCGGGTCGATCTCGCGCATGGCGTCGATGTCGTCACCGAAGAATTCCAGCCGCAGGGCCCGTTCGTGGTGATAGGCCGGGATGATCTCCAGCACGTCGCCCCGCACCCTGAAGGTGCCGCGGTGGAAATCGTAGTCGTTGCGCTCGTAATGCACTTCCACCAGCCTGCTGATGAGCGCATCCATGGGGAAGCGCTGGCCGACCTCCACGGGAATGACCATCTTGGCGTAGTATTCCGGCGAACCGAGGCCGTAGATGCAGGAGACCGAAGCCACGATGATGACGTCACGCCGCGTCAGCAGGGCATGTGTCGCCGCATGTCGCAGCTTGTCGATATTGTCGTTGATGGCCGAATCCTTTTCGATGTAGGTGTCCGAGGCGGGCACATAGGCTTCCGGCTGATAGTAATCGTAATAGCTGACGAAGTATTCCACGGCATTGCGTGGAAAGAGCGCGCGGAATTCGCTGTACAGCTGGGCGGCAAGGGTCTTGTTGGGGGCCAGCACCAGCGCCGGACGGTTGCAGCGGGCGATGACGTTGGCCATGGTGAAGGTCTTGCCCGACCCTGTCACCCCCAGCAGTACCTGCGCCGGGACACCGGCCTGGATATTGCTGACGAGCTGGTCGATGGCCTCGGGCTGGTCGCCCGTGGGCTGGTGCTCGCTTTGCAGGGAAAAGACGGTCTCATTCATGCGGGGTTGACCTCGTGCCACTGCCGGCCGTCATGGACATAGCGTTCGCGCCAGGGCTGCCAGCGCAACGGACAGGCGGGATCCGCCGCCTGCTGTACGGATCGTTCAAGCAATTCTTCAAATGTTGCGCGGGAGACGAGCTCGCCCCCCATGCCCATGATGTGCGGGGTGTCCTGCTGGCAGTCCAGCAGGAGCGTGCCCCGCAGGCGCAGCAGATCCACCAGACCTGTCAGGGCCGCGCGCGAGGCTTCGGACGCCCGGTGGAACATGGATTCGCCAAAGAAGGCCCTTCCCAGCGACACGCCGTATAGCCCCCCTACCAGCGCATCCCCCTGCCAGGTCTCGATGGAATGGGCATAGCCCATTTCATGCAGCCGTACATAGGCACGGAACATGTCGCGCGTGATCCATGTGCCCCGTTCTCGGCGGCGTGGCCCGGCACATTGCAGCATGACTTCCGCAAAGACCGTATCGCAGGTCAGGCGGAAGCCCGCCTTGCGCAACGTCCGGATGCTGCGCCGGGGCAGGCGGAACTTGTCCAGCGGCAGGATGCAGCGCGGCGCGGGCGACCACCAGAGCAGCGGCATCCCCTCACTGTACCACGGGAAAATGCCCCGACTGTAAGCGGCCAGCAGGCGCACCGGATGCAGATCGCCGCCGCGGCACAACAGCCCGTCCTCTCGTGCCGCCTCCAGAGGGGGGAATTGCTCGGCATAGGCTGCCACCAGATCGGCCGGGCGTTCCGGCGGGACCTCACTCATGCCCATCTCTTTTCGTGCGCCTCGTGGACGGGCGCGGACGCGGCGTCTTGCGGGCTTCACCACCCGCGGCGGCAGCTTCCGCACAGGCCGGTCCCTTGCGGGAGATGTCCAGATGCAGCTTGCCGTCCCGCAGGACGAGCACGGCCTCGCCGCCCTTTTGCAGGCGGCCGAACAGCAGTTCCTGCGCCAGCGGGTCTTCCAGTTCATCCCGCAGCAGGCGGCGCAGCGGGCGCGCGCCCATGCGGGGATCGAATCCCTTTTGGGCCAGATGCCGCCGGGCCTCCTCGTCCAGCGTAAGGTGGACATGGCGTTCGGTCAGGCTCTGGGCCACCTCTTCCACGAATTTGTCCACGATGCGGAGCATCATGGGCTGCGTCAGGCTACCGAACGGCACCAGCGCATCAAGACGGTTGCGGAATTCCGGCGTGAAGAGCTGTTCCAGCGCTTTGCGCCCCTTGCGGGCCGCGGCTTCCGATGTCCTTCCTTTCCCGTCCTCCGCATCCGGACCGTCCGTACGGACAGCGGCGGGCGTGGCAAAGCCCATGCTGGCGGCGGACATCTCGAAGGCCCCGGCATTGCTGGTCATGATCAGCACCACGTGCGAGAAGTCCGTCTTTCGGCCCGTGGTGTCGGTCAGCGTGCCGTAGTCCATGACTTGAAGCAGAACATTAAAGATGTCAGGATGCGCTTTTTCCATCTCGTCCAGCAGGACCACGGAATACGGGGATTTGCGCACGGCCTCGGTCAGCAGACCGCCCTGATCGAAGCCCACATAGCCCGGAGGCGCGCCGATGAGGCGGGAGACCGCGTGTTTTTCCATGTATTCGCTCATGTCATAGCGCAGGAAATCCACCCCCAGACACTGCGCCAGCGATCGGGCAACCTCGGTCTTGCCTACGCCGGTGGGCCCGTAGAAGAGGAAGGCCCCGGCGGGGCGTCCGCTCTGGCCCAGTCCGGCGCGCGAGCGCAGGATGGCGCGCACCACCAGCGAGATGGCGGCCTCCTGTCCGAAGACGCGAGCATTGAGGTCGCGTTCCAGATGGCGCAGGCGGTCTTTTTCCCCGCCGCTGACGCTGCGTTCGGGGATGCCGGCCATGCGGGCCACGATGCGCTCCACATCACGCAGGGTCACCGCCGGGCGCTTGCCGTCCTCGTCCGGCTGCCGCAGACGGACGGCGGCCCCGGCCTCGTCCATGACGTCGATGGCCTTGTCCGGCAGGAGGCGCTCCCGCACATGGCGGCTGGAAAGCTCCACCATGGCCCGGAGGACGGGCTTGGCATAGCGGACCTGATGGAAGTCCGCATAATGGCTCTGCAGGCCTTCCAGGATGGCCAGACAGTCCTCGATGCCGGGCTCACGCACATCTATGCGCTGAAAGCGTCGTACGAGCGCCCTGTCCTTCTCCAGATGGTTGCGGTATTCCTCATGGGTGGTGGAGCCGATGCAGCGCAGATCGCCGCTGGCCAGCAGAGGCTTGAGCAGGTTGGAGGCATCCATCGACCCGCCGGACGTGGCGCCCGCTCCCACGATGGTGTGGAGTTCGTCGATGAACAGGATGGCCTGCGGCACATGCTTCAAGGCATCCATGATCTTTTTCAGGCGTTGCTCGAAGTCGCCGCGATAGCGCGTGCCAGCCAGCACGAGACCCATGTCCAGCGCGAAGAGGCGGGCCTCCCGGAAGCGCGGCGGCACCTTGCCCTCGTGGATGCGCAGGGCAAGGCCCTCCGCAAGGGCGGTCTTGCCCACGCCGGGCTCGCCCACGAAAAGAGGATTGTTCTTGCGGCGGCGGCACAGCACTTCGATGGCGCGGTCAAGCTCCATTTCCCGTCCGATGAGGGGATCGATGCCGCCGGCGGCCGCGCGGGCCGTAAGGTCCGTGGTATAGCGGGCCAGGGGATCGTCCTCCCGGCCTTCCTCGTCGTCCTCCGCCTTTTCCCGAACGCCTTTGGAGCCGCTGCCGTCTTCCAGCCCGTGGGAGATGAAGGTCAGCACGTCCAGCCGTTCCACACCCTGCTTGCGCAGATAATAGACGGCATAGCTCCCTTCCTCTTCCATGAGGGAAACAAGCATGTCGCCCACATCCACGGTCTCCCGCCCGGCGGAGCGGATATGCGCCACGGCCCGTTCCAGCAGACGCTGCACGCCCGGCGTCTGGATGATCTCCAGCTGATTGGCCGGGCGGACGCTCTCCATCTCCGTTTGAAAAAAATGCTCGAGCTGTTCGCGCAGCAAGGGCACGTCCACCCCGCTGCCCTCCAGGATGAGGCAGCCGCGCACCGTGGCGGTCATGCCGTAGAGGATGTGCTCCACGGTCAGCATCTCGTGCTGCCGTTCCTGCACTTCCATGACGGCGATCTTCAGGACTTCCTGAACGTCGTTGCTCAACATGTCTTATTCCGGCTCCATGGTGCAGCGCAGCGGGAATCCCGCCGCGCGTGCCTTCTGCGTCACGCGACGGACCTTGGCTTCGGCTATCTCCGCGGTATAGACGCCGCAACGCCCTACGCCTTTCTCATGCACGGACAGCATGATGCGCGTGGCTTCTTCCCTGTTCTTGTTGAAGATCCCCTGCAGGACATCCACCACAAAATCCATGCTGGTGTAGTCGTCATTGTGCAGCAGCACCACGAAGCGCTGCGGCTCCCGGACACGCTCTTTTACCAGGCTTTGCCCGTCACTTTCGTCTTGCGGTCTGTATGGGGCCGGCATGGCTCAGTCCTCCTCTGGCGGCAGATGCAGCGCGGCACGCCATTGCGCCGCCTGACAGGGGGAAAAGACAAAGGAACGCTCCGGCGGCAGACCCTGTTCCACGCGCCAGCGCTTGTGCAGTACATGGTAAGAGTCGGCACTGGTCGGCCGCTTGTCAAGTTCAAGCAGCACTTCAACTTTCCGGATGCGTTCCGCCTCGCCTTCCAGCTCCACCATCTGAAGGAAAGGCAGGATGTCCATATCCACATGCACCCCGTCGACCTGCCAGCTTTCCCGGAACTTTTCATACCGGGCCACAGGAAGATAGCCCAGCCCTTCCAGGATGCCCTGCATGGTCTGTCTGTCCGCTACGGGGCATTCACGCTCCTCCCGGATCTTGAATCCGGTCTCGGCGGCAGTGCGCGCGGCGAGGGGCGGCAACTTGAGGGTAAGGATGTGGTCCTCATGGTCGGCCCATTGCCGACTGCGCAGGCGGAGCAGGCGCTGGCTGCCGAACAGCTCCTCGTCCTTGTCGAACAGGATGTTGCGCTCGAAATGGACGCCCTCGCTGTGGGCGCCATGAGCGGTCAGCCGTTCCCGCAGGCGGGAAAAGTCCACATCCAGATATTTGCGTTCCACTTCACAGCTCATGAAAGCCTCAGGGATTGCGGCGGTGGAAAAGCCGCTGTTGCAGCTGGGTAAGAGTGGATATGCCGCCCTTGTCCGCCGCCGGATGGATGATGGGGGAAAAACCAAGGCGCTGTGCCTGTCGGAGCCGCAGATCCTGAGCGGCGACCGGCCGGATCTGGCCGTTGAGATCGACCTCGCCCCAGAGGACGCATTTTTCCGGCAGCGGCAGGTCATAGTAGGAGGACAGTACGGCCGCTACCAGCGCCAGATCGAGCCCCGGCTCCTGGAGCTTCATGCCGCCGCCCACCTTGGCGTAGATGTCCACCTGCCCGAAGTTGAGCTTGAGGCGTTTTTCCAGCACGGCCAGCAGCAGATGGAGCCGGTTGGCGTCAAAACCCAGAGCCGCCCGACGCGGGATGCTCAGAAAGGTACGCGCCACAAGGGCCTGCACTTCCACCGCCAGAGGCCGCTGCCCGTCCACGGCCATGACCACGGCCGTACCGGACAGCTCCGGGTCGCGTGCGCCGAGGAAGAAGGTGGAAGGATCGTCCACCACTTCCATGCCGCGCTGCCCCATGCGAAAGACGAGGAGCTCTTCATTGGGGCCGAAGCGGTTCTTGAAGACGCGCAGCAGACGGAAGAGCTGGCGGCGGTCCCCTTCCACGGAGATGACCGTATCGACCATGTGTTCCAGCATACGCGGTCCGGCCAGCACGCCATCCTTGGTGACATGTCCCACGAGGATGAGCGTTGTCCCGGTGCGTCGGCAGCACTCCAGCAGAGCGGTGGCCACGGCCCTTACCTGACTGACGTTACCGGGCAGACCGTCAGCCTCGAGGCTGGTCAGGGTCTGGACGGAGTCCACCACCAGCAGGGTCGGCGGAGCGCTTTCCACGGCGGCGATGACTTCTTCCACGCTGGAAGTGGCCATGGCCAGCAATCGTTCATGCAATACTTCAAGTCGTTGCCCGCGGGCCTTGATCTGGGGGAGGGACTCCTCGCCGCTGGCATAGAGCACATCCCTGCCCTGCCGGGCCACGAGTCCGGCCACCTGAAGCAGGAGGGTCGACTTGCCTATGCCGGGTTCGCCGCCCACCAGCAGGGCCGCGCCGGGCACGAGCCCCTTGCCGAGAACACGGTCCAGCGCCTCGATGCCGCTGGCATAGGGGGTGTGCCCCGAGTCGGAAACATCCCGCAGGGGCTGGGGACGGCTGCCCGGCGTACGGGCGGCAGCGGCGGAAGCTGGTCGCGCGGCAGCGGCGCGGGGCTGGGCAGCGGCCTGCAGTGTGTTCCACTCATGACAGCCGGGGCACTGGCCCCGCCATTGCAGGGTCTGCGCGCCGCAGGCGGAACAGATGTAGACTTCGCGCGTTTTTGCCATGCAGCAAACCTACGGAAAAAGGCGCTGAGAGGCAAGTGCCGCGGCACTGTCCGTCCGTGGGGGGCCCTTGGAAAAACAGGGAGCCGCCCGGCAAAAGGCGGCTCCCAAGATACGATATCGTTTTTGCCATTAGGGGGCGACTGGCGCGAGCTTCATGTCGGCAGGGGCCGTGATCTCCACATTCTGCCGGATATCGCTGTTGCCGCGTGCGGGGACCTTCACTTCCCAGAAGAGGATGCCTTCGTCCTGATCCGTGGTCGGTGCGGGGGTGCCCTCCAGCTTGAGCGTCACGCGCTCATCTACGCTGCGCGGCAGGGGGCGCTCCACGCGCACCCGCACTTCTTCCGGCCGCTCGTTGCGGATGGCGTAGCGCCAGCTCCAGCGCCAGAAACGGCGGGCATTGATGATGCCGCTTTCGTTTTCCTTGCGGGTCTCGTTGATGGTCTTGACGGTCACACGCGGATCAGCCCCGAAAAAGAGCTTCACCTTGCCGGCTTCGGGGCGGAAGGTGCCTGTACCCACATACTGTCCGTCGATGCGGCATTCCATGAGACCGGTCGGCCAGGAAGGACGATCGGCAAAGGCGTATTCCGCCGTCATCCAGACACGGTTCTCCCCTGCCGACGGGCGGGCCAGCCACTGCATGGGAGCCGTCCATTCCTCGCTCGTTACGTTGAGGATGGATTTGCCCTGCGCAAGACCCGTCGAGGGGACTTCCCAGCGGACAAAAGCGCCCTCTTCCGAGACGGGGATGCCGCTGTTGTCCGCGGCGGCGGCCATGAGCGGAACAGCCTTGGCGTGCCGGGGCATCCCGGCCGGGCGGGCGGCCTCCGGTGAAAAGGGCTCGATGATCCAGTCCGGCAGAGCATCCGGGCCGAGCGAACCGGGCGTACGGGTGACCAGCGACAGCCGGGCCTTGTCCCAGTCCTGGCCGGAATACTGCCAGACTTCCGCGGAAAGGCTGATGTCCACCTTGCCCGTACCGGGGCGGGCATTGACGCTGTAGCGCGGCTGCCAGCCGCAATTATGCAGCATGTAGGAGCAATGAACCTGCACAGGGCCGTCAGGCGCCGCGGCCAGCCGGATCTCCAGCAGTTTCCCCTGCTCCGAAAGCGCCGGGACGGCGTTCACGAGCTTGCGGAGCTGTTCCTGCTCGCGCGTGAGCTTCTGGCGTTCGGCCATGAGAGCGGGCACGGTCTTTCCCGCCAACGCATCCAGATCTTCCACGGCTTCGCCGTTTGCCCCGCCGGGAAGCTGCTTGTGCAGCTCCATGCGTGCGTTGAGCGCCGCTATGCGGCCTTCCAGCTCATCCAGCCTGTCCAGCAGCTCGCGCCGACGTTCAGCGACCTTGCCCTGCGGCCGGGCGGCAACGGGCGTCAGCGTCCAGCCAAGCACCTTTTGCCCCGGCACATCGGGCACGACATTGGCCGCGCCATCCGGCAGGAGCAGGCGCAGGACGGCTTGTCCGTCACGGCTGGCGGCCATGATCTTTTCTTCAAGGGTGATCTGCGCTCCGGCCGGGAACAGTTCCACCGTCCGCGGCTGGCTGAAGGTCTCCCCTGCTTCACGGTCCGTCTGTTCAGCAGGCTGTGAGGCCACAGGCGCATCAAGAGATGCCCCGGGTGCGGTTTTTGCGGCTGCGGACGGCGTCGCTCCCTCACTTTCTTTCGGGAACGTTGAAGCACCTGTCGGCATGGTTGCGACCTCCGGCGTTGCGGCGGCCTGCGCAGGCGCGGGACTGCCCGTCAGCAGCCCGCACAGGGCCAGCACGGCCAGCGGCAGAGCGCGTCCATGCCGTCGAGACGCACTGCACGGGCGCGGCGTTTTATAGTTAATGTGAAACATGAACTTCTCTCCTTGCCGTCTTACCGGGTAAGGCGGCGGAATTTCAGGCGATGCGGCGTATCGGCATCCTTGCCGAGGCGCTTCTTGCGGTCTTCCTCGTATTCCGTGAAGTTCCCCTCGAAGAAATCCACCTTCGAGTCGCCTTCAAAGGCCATGATGTGGGTGGCGATACGGTCGAGAAACCAGCGGTCATGGCTCACCACGAGCACGCAACCGGCAAAGTTGTCCAGCGCGTCTTCAAGGGCCCGCATGGTGTTCACGTCGATATCGTTGGTCGGTTCGTCCAGCAGGAGGACGTTGGCCCCGGATTTGAGCATACGGGCAAGGTGCAGGCGGTTGCGTTCGCCGCCGGAGAGCACGTCCACCTTTTTCTGCTGATCCGCGCCGTGGAAATTGAAACGCGTGCAGTAGGCTCGGGCGTTCACTTCCCTGCTGCCCAGCTTGATGGTCTCGTGCCCGTCGCTGATGAGCTCATAGACGGTCTTGCCGGGCGTGAGGGATTCGCGCCCCTGATCCACATAGGCGAACTTGACGGTATCGCCGATGGTGATGGTGCCCGCGTCCGGCTTTTCCTGCCCGGTGAGGAGCTTGAACAGCGTGGTCTTGCCCGCGCCGTTGGGGCCGATGATGCCCACGATGGCGCCGGCGGGCACGAGAGCGTCCACATTCTCCATGAGCAGCTTGTCGCCCATGCTCTTGCTCACGCCCTTAAGCTCGATGACGCTCTTGCCGAGGCGCGGTCCCGGCGGGATGTAGATCTCCAGATCCGGCGCGCGCTTCTCGCTCTCGTGGGAAAGCATGGCTTCATAAGCGTTGATGCGGGCCTTGCCCTTGGCATGACGGCCCTTGGGGGACATGCGTATCCATTCCAGCTCGCGGGCAAGGGTCTTCTGGCGGTCGGCCTCGGCCTTGTCTTCCTGCGCCAGACGCTTCTGCTTCTGTTCGAGCCAGGAGGAATAGTTGCCCTTCCACGGGATGCCGCGGCCGCGGTCCAGTTCCAGTATCCAGCCCGCCACGTTGTCGAGGAAATAGCGGTCGTGGGTGACGGCGATGACCGTGCCGGGGAAGGTGGAGAGATAGCGCTCCAGCCAGGCCACGGACTCGGCGTCCAGATGGTTGGTGGGTTCGTCCAGCAGCAGGATGTCGGGGTTCTGGAGCAGCAGACGGCAGAGGGCCACGCGGCGACGTTCGCCGCCCGATATGTGGGCCACGCTCATGTCCCCGGGCGGGCAGCGCAAGGCATCCATGGCCATTTCCAGCTTGGAGTCCAGATCCCAGACGCCCTTGTGGTCCATCAGCTCCTGCACTTCCGCCTGCCGGGCGATGAGGGCGTCCATCTCCTCCGGCTCCATGGGCTCGGCAAACTTGGCGTTGATGGCTTCAAATTCGCGGGCGATGGCCATGAGCTCGGCCACGCCCTCTTCCACCACCTCCCGCACAGTGCGGGTCTCGCCCTGAAGGGGCTCCTGCTCCAGATAGCCGATGGTATAGCCGGGCGCGAGCACGGTCTTGCCGTCAAAGGACTGATCGACGCCTGCCAGGATCTTGAGCAGGCTGGACTTGCCTGCGCCGTTCAGACCGAGCACGCCGATCTTCGCTCCGTAAAAGTAGGAGAGCGAGATATCCTTGAGCACTTCCTTCTGTCCGTGCCGCTTGGACACGCGAATCATGGAATAAATAATCTTGTCCGGTTCGTTGCTCATGCTTTCCTCAAAGGTCGGATTGGGCGGCCGTATGGTCGCCAAGGTTGTCCAATATATACGGCATCGCGTGGATTTTCAAGCGCGCGGCAGCGCCCTCTTGATTTGCCCTCTCCTCTCTGCCAAGATGCCCTTTGGCCGCAATTCGGCGGCAATGAGGAGGAAAGACAACGCATGCGTTCTTTTTTTGGCCCGAATTTTCAGAAAGTCATGGGGGGATCCATGGTCGTGGCCGGTACGGCCATCGGCGCCGGGATGCTGGGCCTGCCCATGATCTCCGCGGGCATGTGGTTCAACTGGTCGCTGGTGGTCATTTTTGTTTCCTGGTTCTGCATGTTGCGCGCCAGTCAGGCTATCCTGGAGGTCAACCTCTGCTTTGAGCCCGGCGACAGCCTGCATACCATGGTCAACCGGACGCTGGGACCGGCGTGGAGCCTCATCAACGGGCTTGCCGTGGCCTTTGTGCTCTATACGCTGGTCTATGCCTATGTGAGCGGCGGCGGCTCGGTGGTGCAGCAGGCCATGCAGTCCAATTGGGGCTATACGCCGCCGCGAGTGCTGACGAGCCTCATCTTTTCCTTGTTGCTGACGGCTTGCGTCTGGTGGAGCTCGCAGGTGGTGGACCGGCTTTCCGTGGTGCTCATGGGCGGGATGATCATCACCTTTTTCCTCTCCGTGGGCGGCATGATCGGCAATGCCGACATGGGGCATATCTGGGGGGAACAGGCCGACAGCGGGGAATTCATCTTCCTGTTCGGCGCGGTCTCCACGTATCTGACCTCCTTCTGCTTCCATGCCTCGGTGCCCAGCCTCATCAAATATCTGGGCAAGGAACCTCGCATCATCAATGCCTGCCTGCGCAACGGCACCTTCATTGCCCTGCTCTGCTATCTTGTCTGGATCATTGCCGCTGACGGCATCCTGGACCGCGAGGCCTTCCGCGCCGTCATCGCGGCGGGCGGCAACGTGGGGGATCTGGTGCAGGCTTCCGGCTCCTCGCTGGGGTACATCATCCAGAAGATGCTGGAATTCTTTGCCCTGTTCGCCATCGCCACATCCTTTCTCGGCGCGGGGCTCGGGCTGTTCGACTACATGGCGGACCTGTGCAACTTTGACAATTCCCGGCGTGGGCGTACACTGACCATGCTGGTGACCTTCCTGCCTCCCATGCTGGGCGGTCTCATCTGGCCGGACGGCTTTCTGGCGGCCATCGGCTGGGCCGGTCTGGCGGCGGCCATCTGGTCGGTCATCGTCCCGGCCATGCTGCTGCATGTCAGTCGCCGCAAGGGAGGCGAAGCGCTGTATCGTATGCCCGGCGCAAGCTGGGCCATCCCTCTGTTGCTGGTGTACGGTATCGGCGTGGCGGTGTGCCATACCCTGACCGTACTGAACTATCTGCCTGCCTTCAAATAGGAGAACACGCATGAGCAAGGAACTGATCAACACGTCCAAGGCCCCTGCCGCTGTCGGTCCCTACAGTCAGGGAATCCGTTCCGGTGAGACCTGCTACTTTTCCGGCCAGATCGGCCTTGTGCCCGAAACGGGCAAAATGGTGGAAGGCGACGTGGCGGCTCAGGCCGAGCAAGCCCTGAAGAACCTTTCCGCCGTGTTGGCCGAAGCCGGTCTTGGGACGGAAAACGTGGTGAAGACGGTCGTCTTTATCACGGATATGGCCAACTTCCCCGCCGTCAATGAGGTCTACAAGAAATACTTTGCCGCGCCCTACCCGGCTCGTTCCTGCGTGGCCGTGGCCGGTCTGCCGCTGGGAGCGCTGGTTGAAGTGGAGGCCATCGCCACCCGTTAGGCAAGCGGAGGCATCCGCGCCTGTTGACGCGGAGGCTCTGCGTTGATCTGACGCAAAAGACATGCGGACGGAGGGAGTTGCGGCTCCCTTCGTCTCTTTTTATATTCCTGATCGTATGCTGACGTTCTTTTCCCTCCTGCTGACGTTGTATGTTCTGGTGCGCGTGCTGTGGCGCACGCATCTTTCCCTCTCCCTGCGGCTCCCGCTGGCCGCGCTGACAGTCGCCGGGGCCTGCAAGCTTTTATTTTTTCGTCTTTTTTTCGGCTCCTATTCGCCGGAAGTGCCGCGCTGGTTCCAGGTCGGCACGGGTATCCCGTTGGGCATCGTGCTGCTGTTTGCCGCATTGAGTCTGGGGCGGGATGCCCTGCTGTGCATCTGCTGGCTGCTTGAGCGTTGTGGTGCGGGCAGGCTCTGGAGCCGTCTGCGTCCCTGGGACGGGCGTCTTTCTCTGGGCTTGTGTCTGCTGGCTCTTCTTCTGGCTGCCGTGGCCATCCCTACGGCTCTGCGCGTACCCGCCGTGCGGGAGGTGGAACTGCCCGTGCGCTCTCTGCCGCCGGAACTGGACGGTCTGCGGCTGGCGCATCTGAGCGACCTGCATCTCAGCCGCACCTTCAGCCGTGCATGGGCTGAGGAACTGGTGCAGCGGGTCAACGCGGCCCGGCCGGACATCATCCTGCTGACCGGGGACATCATGGATGGTTCTCCGGCCCTGCGAGCTGACGATATCCGTCCGCTGGCCGATCTGCGGTCAACGCTGGGCACGTATGCCTGCACGGGCAACCATGAATACTACTCCGACTATCCGGCCTGGAAGCCCCTGCTGCGTCATACGGGCATCACGATGCTCGATAATATGCATGTCATCGTGAGGCACGCGGACAGGGAATTCGTCCTGTCCGGCGTGACCGATCCCGCTGCCGCCCGTTTCGGCCTGCCCGGCCCGGACCTGGAAAGCACGCTGCCGCGCGGCTTGGACTCCCATGCGCTCTCCGCGCGCCCGGACGGCACGAAGGAGCGCCTGCCCGTCATCCTGCTTTCCCATCGGCCTACCCTCTTTGACGCCGTGCGGGGCAAGGTTGCGCTGCAACTGTCCGGGCACACGCACGGCGGTTCGATCCTGGGCGTGGACTGGCTGGTGGCCGCCTTCAATGGCGGTTATGTGCGCGGTCTCTACGGGGACGAGGATTCTCGTCTTGTCGTGTCCAGCGGATGCGGCCTGTGGGGCGGTTTCCCCTACCGGCTGGGAGTTCCTGGGGAGATCCTGCTGTTGATATTGCGTCGGGTCGGAGACGAGACGGACTCCTGAAGCGGCGAACGCCATTGTGGAGCAGGTCGGTGAGCATGATGAAAACGGCGTCCGTTCAAGCCAAACGGACGCCGTTTGTCTGTCACGGTGGGATCAGGCCGTTTCCACGGCGGCGTAATAGAGCTGATCTCCGCGCGTCTGGGTGACGGCCTTGCCGTCAGCCACCAGCATTTCCAGATGCTTGAGGGCCTCGTTGTGATGGATGCCCAATCCGGCGGCCACATCGTTGACGGTGCAGGGACGCCGGGCGATGGTCGCCAGCACGTCTTCTTCCTGTACCTGGGTCCGGAAGGTCGTGTGGGCCTCGTCGTCCAGATGCGTGGCGATGATCTCCACCGGACAGGGGACTTCCGCCGCCATGCGTTCACAGATGGCCCGCAACCGCGCCATCGGGACAGGCTGGGCGCTGCGTTCCGCCGGAGGCCGGCAGACGCTGTTGAGCTGGACTTTGTCCGGGCGGATATCCGCCACGAGTCGGGCAAGGGCGTCTATGGAGGCATCGTCATCGTTCATGCCGCCGAGCAGCATGATCTCCAGCCATATCTGCCCGCGGAACTCCTTGCGGAAGCGGATGAGGCCGTCCACGATTTGCTGGAATCCCAGGGAAGCCTCCGGCGCATTGACCGCATCGAGCTGTGCGGCGCTGCCGCCGTCCAGAGAGGGGATGACCACATCCGCCGCCGCCAGATCCGAGCGGACATCGGCACGCCAGAGCAGTGAGCCGTTGGTGATGACGACCACCGGCACATCCGTCAGGATCTTGATGTTTCGGATGATGTCGCCAAGCCGGCTGTTGAGGGTCGGTTCTCCTGAGCCGGCGAAGCTGATGTACTGCGGCGTATCGACGGCAAGTTTGCGTCTGACTTCATCGAGGATGTCGTCGACTGCCACGTATTCCTTGCGTTCGACCGTATGGTTGGTGGTATGGCCAAGCTGGCAGTAGACGCAATCGAAGGAACAGGTCTTGAATGTCAGGGCGTCCACGCCCAGCGAGCGTCCGAGGCGGCGGGAAGGGACCGGGCCGTAAACGTGATGAAAGGCTTTGCTCATGCCCTCTTGCTCCTGTAAGAAAAATGCACACGCGTGGCTGCTGTCGGCGGTTCCTGCCCGCAGCGCGCAGACCGGTCATGAGCTGTGCACGGCCCGGATGACTGAATGGAAAACTATGCCTAGCCCTCGCTGCTGTCAAATCCCTTCGTTCGGCTTTCCTGCATCTTGCGCAGGGAGCGGGCGATCTCCCGAACGAGGTTCAGGATAAGCTCGCGGCCGTCGGGAGACAGATCCCGCAACTCCTCGGCTATGGCCGCAGCCCAGTCGTCCGATTCGGGGCTGGCCTCGCGAAAAAGATCCGCTACGCGACAGTCCAGAAAGTGCGCCACTTCCGGCAGACGGGAAAATTTGGGGGCCATGACGCCCTTTTCCATGCGTGAAAGCGAGTCTTGCGTGATGCCGAGTTTCTCGGCCAGCATGGCCTGTGTCATCCCGCACATTTTGCGTCGCCGGGCCATGACGCGGCCAACCTGTGCGGCAAGCTTACTAACATCCTTGGAATTCATATTAACGCCTCCTTTCTTCATTTTCGCAGGAACAGCGCCGTGGGAGAACAGCTTATTACGCGCAATATGTTGATTTATAAAATCTATCGTGCGTGAATTCCTGTTTAAAGGCTGGGATGTTGGTGTGTCTACAGTGTTTTTTTATGCTTTTTTCCAGCTGTAACATGAAAAAAATTTGGGTCATGACTAGCAGAGAGGATTCTCTCTGAGCATCTTGAGGAGGAGTTTGTAGATATCCTCATGACGGTGAT